>NZ_DBNGPQ010000189.1:0-65800 GCF_057122925.1 Umezawaea sp.
GATGTTCTGAACGATGTCGCCACCCGCTTGGAGGATCGAGCTGTGCTCGCTGGCCTCCGCGTGCTGGCTGAAGGGCGTCATCGTGCACCGCCTGGTGCGGTTGTGCGGCCACGGGCGAGCAACGGACCCATGTGCGATTCCCCTCTAGACGGGCGACGTCCACAGGAGGCAAGTCAGTGATCAGTGGCGGTGGATACCTCGTTCACCCGAATAGACGGGCGGACCCAGTAGGCGCAACTACCTGGTCACGCAGGCCGCTCGGCTAGGAACGCCGTGACGGTCGCGGTGAACCTCGCCGGGTCGTCGAGCCACGGGAAGTGGCCCGCGCCGGACTGGACGTGCAGGGCGCTCGTCGGGAACAGGTCCGCGAACGCGGCCACGACCTGCGGCGGGACGGACATGTCGAGGTCGCCCGCCAGCAGCAGCACCGGTGCCGTGAACGCGGCGAGGGCGGCGCGCGTCGTCTCCGGGGCGTAGGCGCCCTCCGCGCCGAACGCGGCGGCGGCCTCGGTGTTGCGGTGGCCGGCCTGGGCGGCGTGGTGCGCCCTGGCCGCGGCGTCCCAGCGGCCGTAGGTGAACGGGACCAGCGCGTCCCAGTCCGAGCCCTCACCGGCGACGATGGCCTCGAAAGCGGCCGAGACGCCCGCGTGCCCCGGGTCGTCCGCGCGCCGCCGCAGCACCTCGCGGCGGTGGTCGGCGGTGGTGGTGAGGCCGACGGCGAACGTGCTCGGCGTGACGAGGACGAGCCTGCTCACCCGGTCCGGGTGGGCGGTCGCGTACAGGACGGCGAGGTTCGCGCCCGCGGAGTGGGCGAGCAGGTCGATCCGCTCCGGACCGAGGTGCTCGCGCAGCGCCTCGACGTCGTCCACCTGTCGGTCGCAGCGGTAGGACGCGGGGTCGGCGGGCGTGCCGGAGCCGCCGGTGCCGCGCGGGTCGAGCAGGACGAGCCGGTGCCGCGCGGACAGGCCGCCCAGGCCACCGAGGTAGGCCGCGTCCTGCATCGGGCCGCCCGGCAGGCACACCAGCGGCGGGCCGTCGCCGACCTCGGCGTAGGCGAGGGTCGTTCCGTCACGTGCGGGGAGGGCGGCCACGGCCGGGATCATCGCAGCGCCGCCGCGGCCGGGCCAAGCGGTTTACCCGACCGCCGACCGGTACGTCGCCGGGTCGTGGCCCGCCGCGCGCAGGGCCTCCTCCAGACCGCGCAGCGCGAGGCGGTCGGCGTGCTCGTTGCCGGGGTCGCCCGCGTGGCCCTTGACCCACCGCCACTCGACGGTGTGCCGCTCCACGGCCTTCTCCAGCAGCACCCACAGGTCGGCGTTCTTCACCGGCTGCTTGGCCGCGGTCAGCCAGCCGTTGGCCTTCCACTTGGGGATCCACGCGGTGATGCCGTTGCGCACGTACGTGCTGTCGGTGAACAACCGCACGGTCACCGGCCGCGTGAGGTGGTCCAGCGCGCGGATGGGCGCGGTCAGCTCCATCCGGTTGTTCGTGGTCTCCGTCGCCTCGCCGCCGCACAGCTCCTTCTCGTGCTCGCCGTAGCGCAGCACGGCACCCCAACCACCGGGTCCGGGGTTCGTCCAGCAGGCGCCGTCGGTGTAGATGTCCACGATCTGGTCCACCGCCGCAATCTACCGCCGGTTCCGGTAATCTCGGGTCAGGGTCGAGAGGCGCTGCAACGGACCACGGTCCGCCACGCTCGGCCCGTCCTCCGGTGAAGCAAGGGCGCCTCCACACCACCGTGGAGGCTGCCCGTGAGCGAACTGCGTGACCTGCTGGATCGTCGGATCGCGGTGCTCGACGGCGCGTGGGGCACCATGCTCCAGGGCGCCGGGCTCACCGAGGCCGATTACAAGGCGGACCGGTTCCAGAACCACACGCACGACGTGACCGGCGACCCCGACCTGCTGAACCTGACCCGCCCGGACGTCATCCTCGACGTCCACCGGCAGTACCTCGCCGCGGGCGCGGACATCACGACGACCAACACGTTCACCGCGACCAGCATCGGCCAGGCCGACTACGGCCTCCAGGGCCTGGTGCGGGACATGAACGTGGAGGGCGCGCGGCTCGCCCGCCAGGCCGCCGACGAGTTCGGCGGCCGGTTCGTCGCCGGGTCGATCGGCCCGCTGAACGTGACCCTGTCGCTGTCACCGAGGGTGGAGGACCCGGCCTACCGCGCCGTGTCGTTCGACCAGGTGCGCGACACCTACGCGGAGCAGATCTCCGGGCTCGTCGAGGGCGGCGTCGACCTGCTGCTGGTCGAGACCGTCTTCGACACCCTCAACGCCAAGGCGGCCATCGCCGCGGCCCGCGAGGTCGCGCCCGACCTGCCGCTGTGGATCTCGGTGACGATCGTCGACCTCTCCGGGCGCACGCTGTCCGGCCAGACGGTCGAGGCGTTCTGGAGCGCGGTCGAGCACGCGAAGCCGCTGGTGGTCGGCGTGAACTGCTCGCTGGGCGCCGAGGAGATGCGACCGCACGTCACCGAGCTGGCCCGGTTCGCCGACACCTACACGGCCTGCCACCCCAACGCCGGCCTGCCCAACGCGTTCGGCGGCTACGACCAGACCCCGGACGAGACCGCCGCGCTGCTCGAGGACTTCGCCGAGCAGGGCATGGTCAACATCGCCGGTGGCTGCTGCGGCACCACCCCCGCGCACATCGAGAAGATCGCGCGGGCGGTCTCCGGTCTGGCGCCGCGCGTCGTGCCGCCCGCGCGGGCGCGCACCCGGTTCAGCGGCCTCGAACCGTTCTCGATCGGCCCGGACACCGGGTTCGTGATGATCGGCGAGCGCACGAACGTGACCGGCTCGGCGAAGTTCCGCCGCCTCATCGAGGGCGACAACCACCAGGCCGCCGTGGACGTGGCGCTGGAGCAGGTGCGCGGCGGCGCGAACCTGCTGGACGTCAACATGGACGCCGACCTGCTCGACAGCGAGCAGGCGATGACCACGTTCCTCAACCTCATCGCGACCGAGCCCGAGGTCGCGCGCATCCCCGTGATGATCGACAGCTCGCGGTGGAGCGTGCTCGAAGCGGGCCTGAAGTGCGTGCAGGGCAAGGGGGTCGTGAACTCGATCAGCCTCAAGGAGGGCGAGGAGCCGTTCCTGGAGCAGGCCCGGCGGATCCGCGACTACGGCGCCGGTGTCGTCGTGATGGCGTTCGACGAGCAGGGCCAGGCCGACACGACCGAGCGCAAGGTGGCCATCTGCGGCCGCGCCTACGACCTGCTGACGCGGCAGGCCGGGTTCCCGGCCGAGGACATCGTGTTCGACCCGAACGTCCTCGCGGTCGCGACCGGCATCGCCGAGCACAACGGGTACGCCAAGGCGTTCATCGACGCGTTGCCGCTGATCAAGCAGCGGTGTCCGGGCGCGCACATCAGCGGCGGCATCTCGAACCTGTCGTTCTCCTTCCGCGGCAACGACGTCGTGCGCGAGGCCATGCACTCGGCGTTCCTGTTCCACGCCGTGCGGGCCGGGCTGGACATGGGCATCGTCAACGCCGGTCAGCTCGCGGTCTACCAGGACATCCCGCCGGACCTGCTGGAGCTGGTCGAGGACGTGCTGTTCGACCGCCGCGAGGACGCGACGGACCGGCTGGTGTCGTTCGCCGAGAACGTCAAGGGGGCGGGCACCAAGCGGGTCGTCGACCTGGCCTGGCGCGAGGCCCCGGTGGAGGAGCGGCTCGCGCACGCGCTGGTGCACGGCATCGTCGACTTCATCGAGGCCGACACCGAGGAGGCCCGGCTGATCATGGACCGGCCGCTCCAGGTGATCGAGGGCCCGCTGATGGACGGCATGAAGATCGTCGGCGACCTGTTCGGCGCCGGGAAGATGTTCCTGCCGCAGGTGGTGAAGAGCGCGCGCGTGATGAAGCGCTCCGTCGCGTACCTGGAGCCGTTCATGGAGGCCGAGAAGGAGTTGGCCCGCCAGGAGGGCCGGGCGGAGGTCAGCCGCGGGCAGGGCAAGGTCGTGCTCGCGACGGTGAAGGGCGACGTCCACGACATCGGCAAGAACATCGTCGGCGTCGTGCTGGGCTGCAACAACTACGAGGTCATCGACCTCGGCGTGATGGTGCCCGCGTCCGTCATCCTGGACACCGCCGTCGCCGAGAACGCCGACGCGGTGGGGCTGTCCGGGTTGATCACGCCGTCGCTGGACGAGATGGTCACCGTCGCCAAGGAGATGGAGCGCCGCGGCCTGAAGCTGCCGCTGCTCATCGGCGGTGCGACCACGTCCCGCCAGCACACCGCCGTCCGCATCGCCCCGGCCTACGAGCAGACCACCGTGCACGTGCTCGACGCGTCCCGTGTCGTCGGCGTCGTCTCGGACCTGCTCGACCACGACCGCGCCGAAGCGCTCGCGGTGAGCAACCGCGCGGACCAGCAGACCCTGCGGGAGCAGCACGAGAGCAAGAAGCGGCAGCCGATGCTGTCGCTGGCCGAGGCCCGCGCGAACCGCGAGGTGGTCGAGTTCGGCGAGCTGCCCGTGCCCGCGTTCACCGGCCTGCGCCTGGTGGAACCGGACCTGGCGGCGTTGCGCGACATGGTCGACTGGCAGTTCCTGTTCCTGGCGTGGGAGCTGAAGGGCAAGTACCCGGCGATCCTGGAGCAGCCGGTGGCGCGGGAGCTGTTCGACGACGCCAACGAGCTGCTCGACCAGATCATCGCCGACGGGTCGTTCCAGGCCCGTGGCGCGTACGGGTACTGGCCCGCGCACTCCTCCGGGGACGACATCGTCCTGGAGGGCGGCCCGAGCTTCCCGATGCTCCGGCAGCAGACCGTGAAGCCGCTGAGCCGCCCGAACCGGTGCCTGTCCGACTACATCGCGCCCGAGGGCGACCACATCGGCGGCTTCGCCGTGGCGATCCACGGGGCGGAGGCGCTGGCGGCCTCCTACGAGGCCCGGCAGGACGACTACCGGGCCATCATGGTCAAGGCGCTGGCCGACCGGCTGGCCGAGGCGTTCGCCGAGTACATCCACCTGGAGGCGCGGCGGAACTGGTTCGAGCCGGACGCCCGGCCGGAGCTGGCCGACCTGCACGCCGAGCGCTTCCGCGGCATCCGGCCCGCGCTGGGGTACCCGGCCTCGCCGGACCACAGCGAGAAGGTGGAGCTGTTCGACCTGCTCGACGCCGAGTCGCTGGGGATGGGCCTGACCACGTCCTACGCCATGACGCCCGCGGCGAGCGTGAGCGGGCTGATCTTCGCCCACGAGGCGTCGCGGTACTTCACCGTGGGGCGGCTGGGGAAGGACCAGATCGAGGACTACGCGGTGCGGCGCGGGATGCCGGTCGCCGAGGTCGAACGCTGGCTGCGCCCCAACCTGGCCTACGAGCCCAGGTGAGTCGGCAGGGCCGGGCCGACGTTCCGCGGCGGGTGCGGGACGTCGGCCCGCGTCCGGGTGACGGTGGTCGTGGCGGGGGTGGCGCAGCGGGTGGAACCGGGGTCCTGCCGGCACGCTGACCCGCATGACCGGTACTCCCGGCAGCCCGGTGACGGTGGCGATCACCCGGCAGGCCGACCCCGCGCACCAGACCGAGATGCACGCCTGGGTGCAGGCGGGCATCTCGATGGCGCAGACGTTCGACGGCTACCTGGGCGGTGGTTGGGTGCGCACGGGGCAGGGGTCGGGGGAGTGGCACATGCTCTACCGGTTCGCGAGCCCCGCGGCGCTGGCGGCGTGGGAGGAGTCGCCGCAGCGCCGCTGGTGGCTGCACACCGCGCAGGGCCTGGTCGAGCACACGCGGACCGAGCGGCGGACCGGGATCGAGGGGTGGTTCGACCCGCCGGTGGAGCGCGAGCTGGTCGAGCACACGGCGTCGGCGCCGCCGAGGTGGAAGCAGGCCACGATCATCTGGATCGTGTTCTTCCCGTTGAACCTGCTCGCCACCCTCACCCTCGGGAAGGTGATCGCCGACCTGAACGTGGTGCCGCGGGTGATGATCACGACGCTGGTGCTGACGCCGGTGATGACCTACGTCCTCCTGCCGTGGGTCACCCGCAGGCTGGAGTGGTGGCTGCGCGGCTGAGTCACGGGGCGATGCCCCGGACGCCCTGCCGCTCCCACAGGAACGACTGGAGCGGCGTCAGCGCGGGCCAGCGGGTGCCGCCGGGCCGGGCGTTGACGCGGGACGCGTAGGACGCGGGGGTGTAGGCGGGGTCGAAGAAGCAGCCCGTGCCGTACTTCACGTCGTTGGCCGGGCAGGACGCGGCGACCGACGCCGGGGTGGGCTTGCGGCCGGTGCGCTCCCACGTCACCAGGGCTTCCAGGGCGCTCGCGTACTCGGAGTCGCTCAACGCGCTGTGCTCGGTCTCCGTCGTGAACGTCTGCACCAGGTTCGGCCGCCACCCCAGGGACGCGCGGAACGCCGCCTCGTGCTCCACGAACGCCGTCGGGTCGCCGATGGCGTGCACCGTGAGCACCGGCACGGAGATCGTGCCGGTGATGTCGCTGTCGTAGGACAGGTCGCGCGCGGCCGACGGGTCGGCGGAGAAGCGCTCCACGCCCGCGTTCAGCGCGGCGTCGTCGTGGGACCCGGAGTAGCGGACGCCCTTGTTGCTGAACGGGTTCCGGCCGCCCAGTCGGTTGTGGACGATGTCGCGGAACGTGAACGTGGCGAAGTTCAGGTGCGACGCCAGCGCGCCCTCGGAGATGCGCGTGACCGCGAGGATGTCGTCCAGGTTCCGCTGCTGCACCGGGGTCCGGGTGGCCGACGTGATGCCGGTGCACTCCTCCAGCCGCGCCCGCAGGCCCGTGCCGGTCATCGTGGAGTCCGGGCGCAGCCCCTGCCACAGCGGGTACCGCGGCTCGGTCGGCCTGGGGTGGTTGCCGCAGTAGTACTGGTAGACCACGCGCAGGTCGACGCGGTAGTCGTAGCCGCGCGACCCTCCCGCGAGGACTCCGCTGGTGAGCAGCACGGCGTCGTAGGAGCCGGGGTGGACCTCGGCGGTCTTCGCGGCCACGTTGCCGCCCCACGACTGGCCGTGCAGCAACGTCGTGCGCGGCTCGCCGAACTTCGCGACGACGAGCTCGCGCAGGTTCTCCGTGTCGGCCACGGCCATGCGCGTGCCGTAGCCGCCGCGCCGGTAGGACGACCCGGCCCACAGGTAGCCCTCGCGGACCACGACCGACCAGCGGGTCAGGTCGTCGGCCGTGCGGGTGGGCGCGGGAGCGCCGAGGTCGGGGCCGCCGTGCGAGTGCACGACGAGGGAACCGTTCCACGCCTTGGGTTTCGCGATCGTGTAGTACGCGCCGTTGACGTCCTGGCCGCCGTAGCACGTGGTGTCCGCGGGAAGCGCCGTCGGGCACGCGACGACCTCCGGACCGGTCGCCGCGGAGGCGGGTGGGGTGAGACCAAGGGCCAGCGCGACGCCCAGTGATCCGGCCAGTACGGCTCGCACAGGAGGACCTCCTCGTGACTCGGGCGCCTCGTCGCGCCGCCGGGACATGGTCGGCTCCCGCGACCGCCGGGGTCCACGGCTCGCGGCAAAACTTGGGGTTCGCCTGACGTCAGCCGTCGGCGCCGCCGGGGTCGGCAGCGCCCTCCCGCTCGTCGCGCTCGGCCCACTCCAGCAACGGGGCCAGCGAGAACACCGCGTCGTCGATGCCCTCGTGCGGGTCGCCGAGCGAGGCGAACCGGGCGGGCACCGTGGCGATGGTGAACTCCCGCGGGTCCACGTCGTCCACCTCGTCCCACGTGATCGGGGTGGACACCGTGCCCTCGGGGTTGCCGCGCACCGAGTACGCGGCGGCGATCGTGTGGTCGCGGGCGTTCTGGTTGTAGTCCACGAACAGCTTCGACGGGTCGCGGTCCTTGCGCCACCACGTCGTCGTCACGTCGGCGGGTGCCCGCCGCTCGACCTCGCGGGCGAACGCCAGCGCGGCCCGCCGCACGTCGGCGAACCCCCAGTCCGGCCGGATCCGCACGTACACGTGCAGCCCGTTGCCGCCGGACGTCTTCGGCCAGCCCACCGCGCCCAGCTCGTCCAGCACCTCGTGCGCCACGTGCGCGACCCGCTTGACGGTCGCGAAGCCGCAGTCCGGCATCGGGTCGAGGTCGATGCGCCACTCGTCGGGCTTCTCGGTGTCCGCCCGCCGCGAGTTCCACGGGTGGAACTCCACCGCCGACATCTGCACCGACCACACCACGTCCGCCACGTGCGTCACGCACAGCTCGTCCGCGTGCCGGTGGTAGCGCGGGAACTCCACCCGCACCGTCTCCACCCACGGCGGCGCCCCGTGCGGCAGCCGCTTCTGGTGCACCTTCTCCCCGTCGACGCCGTCGGGGAACCGGTGCGTCATGCACGGCCGCTCCCGCAGCGCGCGCACGACGCCGTCGCCGACGGCCAGGTAGTACCGGGCGAGGTCGAGCTTCGTCTCCCCGCGCGCGGAGAAGTAGACGCGGTCCGGGTTGGAGATCCGCACGGTCCGGCCGCCCGCGTCCAGTTCCACCGCCGGAGACCCGCTCTTGCCAGCCATGCGGGTCAACGTAACCCGGAATCAGCCGGTCAGCTCGTGCAGAACGGCCAGCAGCGCCGCCAGCGCGCCGCCGAACGCGGGCTTGGACGACGCGCCGTAGCCGACGACGACGCCGCCGCGCCGGGCCGACCGGTCGATCCACAGCGGGCTCAGGGGTTCGACGCCCAGCGAGTGGCGGGCGGCCACCGCGGGCAGGTCCGCCTCGGCGTCGAGGGACAGCGGCACGACCAGGTGCAGGCCCGCCGAGATGCCGCGGACCTCCAGGTGGGGCGGGAGGGCGGCGACCAGGCGGTCGCGGCGGGACCGGTAGTCGAGGCGGCAGCGGCGGACGTGGCGGTCGTAGGCGCCGGAGGAGATGAGGTCGGCCAGCACGAGCTGGTTCAGCGTCGGTGGTTGGGCGCCGCTCGCGACGACCGCCGCCAGCACCGGGTCGACCAGGGAGCGCGGGAGGACCATCCAGCCGAGGCGGAGGGACGGGGACAGGGTCTTGCCCGCCGTGCCCGCGTAGACGACCTGCTCCGGCGCCAGCGCCTGGAGCGCGCCGACCTGCTGGCGGTCGAAGCGGAACTCGCCGTCGTAGTCGTCCTCGACGACGACCGCGCCGGAGCGGACCAGCGCCGTGCGGCGGGCGGGCGCGAGGGTGACGCCCAGCGGGAAGTGGTGCGCGGGGGTGACGACGGCCGTCGGGCTCCGGAGTTCGGCCACCCGCAGGCCGTCGTCGTCGACGGGGACGCCGACCACGCGCTGGCCACCGGCCGAGGCCAGCTCGCGGAACAGGGGGTACGACGGGTCCTCGAAAGCCATCTCCCCGTGGCCGAGGTCGCGCAGGGCGCGGCTCAGCACGGTGATGGCGTGCGAGAAGCCCGAGCAGACGACGATCCGCGACGGGTCGGCTCGCACGCCCCTGGCCCGGCCGAGGTAGGCCGCCAGCGTCTCCCGCAGGGGCAGCGCCCCGGCGGGGTCGCCGTAGTCGAACGCGCTGTTCGGGGCGTGCTGCACGACACGCTTGGTCGCGGCCAGCCACTGGTCGCGGGGGAACGTGGACGGGTCGGGGCGGCCGGGTTCGAGCGACCAGCGGGGAGCGCGGGCGCGCCCGGCGGCGGGCGGGCCGGTCTTCGGCTCCGCGCCCGCCGTCGCCACGCGGGTCGGCGCGCCCTGGCTCGTGGTCAGGTACCCCTCGGCGGCGAGGTCGGCGTACACCCTGGTCACGGTGCCGCGCGCGAGCCCGAGGTCGTGGGCCAGCGCCCGCGTCGAGGGGACCACGACCCCCGCCCGCCAGCGTCCGTCGCGGATGGCGGCCCTGATCGCGTCGGCCAGGCCGGTGCTGCCCGTGCCCGGCGTCCAGTTCAGGTGGGCGTCCACCGAACTGGACCACGTTTCCGGCATGGAACTGGACCATACGCGTGTGCCAGTTCGGACTACCGTCGGAGGCGTGTCGAAACGAATCCAGATGAGTCCCGGCCTGGCCGGACCGTACAAGGCCATGATCGCACTCGAAGGCGAGGTCGTCCGCGCCGCGCGCGAGCACGGGCTCGACAAGTCGCTCCTCGAACTGGTCAAGATCAGGGCGTCCCAGCTCAACGGGTGCGCCTTCTGCCTCGACATGCACACGAGGGACGCGGTCAAGGGCGGCGAGGAGCCGCGCAGGCTCTACGTGCTCAGCGCGTGGCGCGAGACCGAGCTGTTCACCGAGCAGGAGCGCGCCGCGCTCGAACTCACCGAGGCCGTCACCCGGCTCTCGGTGACCCAGGACGTCCCGGACGACGTCTACGACCGCGCGACGGCCGTGTTCACCGAACCCCAGTACCAGGCGCTGGTGTGGGCGATCATCACCATCAACACGTGGAACAGGCTGGCCGTGCCCAGCCACGCGCCGCTGCCCTCCTGAGTCGGCAGGGCGGCCTGCGCCGCGCTGTTCGCGGCCTGGCCGGGACACCTCGGCGTGGCCGCCCGGCACGGCCCTCGGGTCGCTGGTGCAGGGGGTGCACCTCGTCCGCGTCCGGCCGGGCCGACGCGGTGGTGCGGGGGTTCGCGGATGCGGCAGACTGCGGCTGCCGCGTCCGCGGCTCCGGGGGGAGAACACCGTGTCGTTCAGCAGGCCCGCGCGCGAGCGCCGGGCGTCGAGGACCGCGTGCGCGGCGGTGTCCGGGTGACGGACTTCGTGCCGGGGCTGGAGCTGTCGCGCCGGTTCTACGACGAGGCCGTGCGGCCGCTGCTGCACGAGCACTTCGGGCCGGTGCCGCACGGGTCCGCGCGGATCGGGCAGGGGTCGGAGGTGTTCGGGTTCGACACGGCCCGGTCGGCCGACCACGAGTGGGGGCCTCGGCTCCAGCTGTTCGTCACGGCGGACGAGGCCGAGATCAGCCGGATGCTGTCGGAGCACCTGCCCAAGACGTTCCTCGGCTACCCCACGCACTTCGCGGGCGACGGGCCGATCGGGGTCATGGAGGCCACGGACGGGCCGGTGCGCCACCGCGTGGACGTGCTGTCGTTCAGCGCCTGGGCCGAGGAGCACCTGGGGTTCGACCCCCGAGGGCCGGTCGACACCGCCTCCTGGCTGGGCACGCCCACCCAGGCGCTGGCCGAGGCCACCGCGGGCGCGGTCTTCCACGACGGGCTGGGCGAGCTGCGCGTGGCGCGGGCCCGGCTGAGCTGGTACCCGGACGAGGTGTGGCGGTACGTGCTGGCGTGCCAGTGGCGGCGGCTCTCGCAGGAGGAGGCGTTCGTCGGGCGGTGCGGCGAGGTCGGCGACGAGCTGGGCTCCGCCGTCGTGGCGGCCAGGCTGGTGCGCGACCTGATGCGGCTGTGCCTGCTCATGGCCCGCCGTTACCCGCTGTACGGCAAGTGGGCGGGCAGCCAGTACGCCGGTCTCGCGGGAGCGCCGGACCTGCTGGCGGTGGTGACCGCGACCGGCTGGCGCGACCGCGAACGGCACCTCGCCCGCGCGTACGAGGCGGTCGCGGCGCGGCACAACGCGCTCGGCCTCACCGAGCCGGTCGACCCGACCACCCGCCCGTACCACGACCGGCCGTTCCAGGTGCTGCACGCCGAGCGGTTCGCGAACGCCCTGCGCGCCACCCTCTCCGACCCGGAGGTCGCGGCGCTGTCGTGGCGGGGCTCGGTGGACCAGCACGTCGACAACACCGACGTGCTGGCGCGCTGAGGCGCTACTCCCCGCGCCGGGCCTTGGCTCGGCGCTTGCCCTCGTGCATCGCCTGCACGCGGGCGACGGGGATGGTGTGGCCCTCGGCGACCAGGTCCGAGGGCAGCGCCAGCGGCTCGGGCATGGACTCCGCCCACGGGTCGCGGTCGCCGAGCAGCCCGGCGGCGGTCTTCAGGGTGAAGTCGGCGGGCGACACGCGGTCCAGGTCGTCCCAGGACACCGGGAACGACACCGGGGCGCCGGGCCGCAGCCGGGGGCTGTACGCCGCGGCGACCGTGGCGCCGCCCGCGCGGGTCGAGTCGAGGAACACCCTGCCGCCGCGGTCGTCCACGATGAACGCCGTCGTCGCCACGTCGGGGTCCAGCCGTTCGGCGCGCGCCGCGAGCGCGCGGCACGCGGCGGCCACGTCGTCCGCGGGCGTGTCCACGATCGGCACGAACACGTGCACGCCCTTGGCACCGCTGGTCTTCACCGCGCCCTCCAGCCCGGAGTCGGCGAGCGCCCGCCGCACGAGGTGCGCGGCCCGGACGGCCAGGTGGAACGCGTCCTCCTGCGGCGGGTCCAGGTCCAGCACCAGGTGCGTCGGGTGGTTCCACCGGTCGCGCGGGTACAGCGTCGGGTGGTACTCGACCGCCCGCTGGTTCGCGAACCACAGCAGCGTCCGCCGGTCGTCGCACACGCCGTAGGAGATCTCCCGCTTCGACGCCTCGGCCCAGATCGGCTGCCTGCGCACCCACTCCGGGGTGTACTTCGGCAGGTTCTTCTGCATGAACGGCGCCTGGCCGGGCCGCACGCGCACCACCGACAGCGGCCGGTCGGCCAGCACCGGGACGATCCTGTCCGACACCGCGTCCAGGTAGTCGACCAGGTCGCGCTTGGTCGCCTCGGACCCGTCGAACAACGGCTGGTCCAGGTTGGTCAGCGCGACGCCGTCCCGCTCCTCCGAGGTTCCCATCGCCACACCTTCCCCGGCTACGGGCCCTCCGGCAACTCCCACGCCCGCTCCAGCGCGGCGCTCGGGTAGCGGGTGTCGCGGTCGGGGCCCCGCAACTGCCGGTAGTACGGGGCGATCGCGTCCGCGACCGCGCGGTAGCGCCGCGCGAGCACCGCCGCCGGTTCGGGCACCGGGTCCAGGTTGCGGTCGAACCAGCCGAGCAGGTGCGACACCACGTAGTGGCGGTCGTAGTCGCGGTGCGCGGCGAAGAAGTCCCGCTCGGCGGGGGAGAGGTCGAAGTCGGAGCTGATGGCGAGCCCGAAGTCGGCGAAGTAGAGGCGCTCCCCGTCGGTCAGGAGGTTGTTGAAGTGCGCGTCGAAGTGCAGCACCCCGCGCGAGCGCAGGAAGTCCGCGGTCGCGAGGAGTTCGCGGTGCACCAGCGGGATCGCCGCGTCCAGCCCGCCGTCGGCGACCCGCTCCAGCAGCCACTCGTGCACGGTCCGCGGCAGGAACTCCAGGAACAGCACCAGGTGCGCCGACGAGTCGCGCAGCGCTTCGAGGCGGGCGCGCACCCCGGCCGACCCTCCCCAGTAGGCGGTGGTGCGCTCCAGGTCGTCGTCGTCCTCCCGCGGCGTCGAGCCGGGCAGCACCCGCCAGTGGTGCAGCAGCGGGAACCCGGCGTGCTCGCCGCCCAGCACCCACGCCGTGGTCTTCTCGTGGACGGCCAGTTCCCGCCACGCGCCGAACCCCGCCGACCCGACGCCGTACTGGAAGAACGTCGGCAGCCCGAACAGGTTCGCCGTGGACCGCACGTTCTCCGGCCGCAGCTCCAGGTCCGTGAGCGGCACCCTCTTCACGAACACCCGCACGCCGTCGACGTCCAGCGCCGCCGCCGTGCCGCCGATGCCCGTCCCCAGCGGGGTGGCGCCCTCCAGCAGCGCCGCCAGCTCCCCGTCGTCGAGCCCGGTCAGCGTCGTGGCCGCCGCGCGGTGGGCGTCGAGGCGGGTCAGCACGCGCCCTTGGACCTCAGCACGCGGTGCAGCGAGTCGGACACCCGCTCCTTGGCGAGACCGCCGTTGCCGAGGGCCTGCTCCAGCCCGTCCAGCACCTCGCCGACCCGGCCGCCGTTCGACCACAGCGCCACGTCCGCACCCGCGGCCAGCGCCTGCCGCACGGCCTCGGGCAGGTCGACCAGGTTCGTGACGGCCTTCATCGCGCCGAGGTCGTCGGTCATGACCACCCCGTCGAACGCGTACTCCGTGCGCAGCAGCTGGTAGGCGGCCGGGCTCAGGGTGGCGGGCGTGCCGTCGGTCAGGCCGGGCACGTCGAGGTGGCCGACCATCACGGCGATCGGACCGTAGGACTGGATGTCCTGGTAGGGCACCAGGTCGTTGGTCTTCAGCTCGGCCAGCGGCGGCGTGGCGACCAGACCCTGGTGGGAGTCGCCGCTCGCGTTGCCGTGGCCGGGGAAGTGCTTGAGCACGGGTTGGACCCCGGCGTCCCGCAGCCCGGCGGCGAACGCCGCGGCGTACGCGCGGGCGACGGCCGGGTCCGCGCTCCAGGACCGGTCGCCGATGACCGTGTCGTCGGCCTGCGCGCTGGTGTCCACGACCGGGGCCAGGTCCATCGTCACGCCCCTGGCCCGCAGCTGCCCGCCGCGCGTCTTGGCCAGCTCGCGGACCTGCTCGGGGGAGTTCGCGGCGACCATGGCGCGGGCGCTGGGCAGCGGGCCGTCCATGGCGTCGATCCGCTGCACGCGACCGCCCTCGTCGTCCACCGACACCGTGATCGGCAGCTTCGACACGGCCCTGACCAGCGCCAGCGCGCCCCCGGTGAGCAGACCGGGCGCGTCGCCGCCGATGAAGATGCCACCGACCTGCTCGGCCGTGACGATCGCCACCGCGTCCTCGGAGTTCTCCGGCTTCACCCCCACCTGGAGCAGCTGCGCGAGCTGCTGCCGGGTCGACAGGCCAGCGATGACCGGGGCGCACGGGTCCGTCGGGGCCGCCGCCTGGGCCTGCCCGCCGTCCCGCGACCCGGCGGGCGCCGCGACGTCGGGGAGGCCGAGCCTCGGCGCCACCTCCTGGTGGAAGGTGGCGGCGAGCATCGCCCCGAGGGCCAGCGCCGCCAGCGTCGTCGCGATGTTCCTGCGTCGCACGGGGGGTCGGCCTCCTGGGTATCCGCCGGACGGGTGGGCGCCACCAGTGTTCCCCAGGAGACCGCCCAGCACTAAACCGAGGTGTCCTCGCGCGTCCTGCGCCACGCGATCACGATGAGCGCTACCAGGCCGAACAGCGGCACGGTGCTGATCGCCCAACTCAACCCCATCGGGGGACCGGGCTGCTCCTGGACGGGCAGCACCAGCCGACCGGTGCCCGGTCCGTCGGGGCCGTCGACGGCGAACGCCAACGTCCAGTCACCGGGGTCCGGCAGCGCCGTGATGTCCAGGCCCCACACCTCCAGCTTGCGCGGGTGCCGCACCAGCGGGTCCGGCCTGCCCGCCCTCTTCCCGTCGGGCCTGGACACCGACAGCGTGCCGCTCCTGCCCTCGATCCCGCCGTCCGGCACGAACGTGAAGTCCAGCGACTGGAGCGCCTTCACCGGCCACGTGCTGAACCCGACGGTCAGCGAGTACGGCCCGGCCTGCACCCGCTCGGTGTGCACGACGTTCACCGGCTCGTACGCGAGCGCCGTGCCCGCCGTGCCGAACAGCAGCCCGACGACGCCGAGCAGCGCCACCACGGTCCTCCTCATGCCGCTACCGCCCTTCCCGAACCGGGGCGAGGTGCCGCAGCATCCCGCCGAAGCGCACGCCGAGCAGGCCGCCCAGCGCGCCGAACACCAGACCGGCCACCGCGGTGCCGACGATCCCCGCGGTCGGGGGGAACCCGTTGCCGTACAGCCAGTTGTTCTGCACGGGCGCCGCGGCCGCCACCAGCAGGCCGCCGATCGCGCCCGCGACCAGCCCGAACACCCTCAGCGACCGGCCGTCGCGGCGTCCGAGGGCCAGCAGCCCCTCGACCAGGACCGCGACCAGCGGCAGGCTCATCGGCATCAGCGCGGGCAGCGCGGGCACGCCGTCGACGTAGTCGCGCATGGGCAGGCCGATCGCGTTCGCGTAGGCCTCGGTCGCCCACGGCGAGAACCACCAGAACACGCCCTGGAGCACGGCCACCGCGAGCGCGACGCCGAGCGCCCCGCCCGGACGGTCGAGCAGGCGGGCACCCATCACGACGATGAGCACGCACAGGAACGACAGGCCCACCGTCACGGTGTTCACCGGCCCGGCGTCGATCTCCGACAGGCCGATCGCGGTCACCGTGCTGAACGTCAGCAGCACCGCCAGCGAGACCAGCGCCGACGCCAGGCCCCAGGTCCGCGACCTGGCCACGGCGAACACCATGACCGCGCCGACCATCGTGATCGTGATCGACAGCAGCAGCCCGATGTGCGGCGGCGACGCGATCGTCGCGTCGAACCCGTACAGGCCGTGCCACCACTGGTCCCACAGGCCGTAGAGCAGGAACGACGCGGCGCCGATGCCGGAGATCAGGTAGCCGACGGGCGCGGCGAACGCGCGGCCGAGCACCGCGACCGCCCGGCCGCCGACCATCGGGTCCACCGCCTTGCCCGAGCGCTGCGCGGCCGTCGTCACCAGCACGACCACGAGGCTCGCGATGCCGGAGAACGCGCTGCCCGAGTACAGCAGCAGGTGCGGCAGCGTGAAGAACGTGTCCGGCCCGACGTCGTTGTGCCACTGGATGTCCCAGGTCAGCCCGGTCAGCGACAGCACGGTGCCGCCCAGCACGAAGCTCGCCGCGGTCATCCCGCGCGGCACGGCCTTGGTCGTCGTGGCCACGGAGGCCCCCGACGCGGTGAGATCCATGTTCGGTTCCCCTTATCCCTTCACCAGCAACGGAAGAACGACGTGGTCGACACCGCTCGCGTCGTGCAGCGAGACGGTGATCTGCCACGGACCGGCCATCGGCAGGTCCGCGGCGGGGGCGCGGAACCGGCCGCGCCCCTCGGGTAGTGCGGTGACGGGGGCCAGCGCGTGCCCCATCTGCGGCATCACCGGTTCGACGGTGACCTCGTCCGGCAGGACCGGCGCCCCGGACCGGTCGGTGACCTCGAACCCCAGCGAGTTCGGGCCGGTGCGCGGGTCCTCCACCGAGAGCCGGACGGTGTACCGCTCACCGGAGGCGGACGCGGTGGTCGCGCCGCCACCCGCCGTCGAGCGGACCACCAGCGCCACCAGCGCGACCACCACCGCCAGCACCGCGCTCGCGACGACCGTGCGCCTGCTCATCGAGCCGCACCCCCGGCCGCCGGGACGTCGACCACCGCGGGCACCGTGCGCACCGCGTAGCCGCGCTCGGCCTGCACCCACACGAGGTACCGGCCGGGCAGCGGGAAGGTGTAGGTGAACGGCACGTCCGGCCCGAACGCGGCGACGCTCTCGTCCGGTTCGTCCGGCATCCCCGGTGCCGGCGGGGTCATGGCGTGCACGTGCGCCCACACCGGCGCGTCCGCGACCTCCCCGGTCACCGGCCCGACCACGACCATGTGGCCGAGCATCCCCAGCCACGGCTGGAGGTCGTCGGCACCGAACCGGGCGGTGACCGTGCTCGGCGAGCCCGCCGCGGCGATCCTCCGGTCCAGGTCGACGTCCTCGGTGGCGGGCACCGCCGTGCCCGAGGCGGTCAGCGCGGCCGTGGTGCGCAGCAGCTGCCTGCCGCCGCCCCGGCGGGCGATCTCGACGGCCACCGCGTACCGGCCAGGCTCGGGCGCGACCAGCTTCGCCCGGTAGTCGCCCGGCCCGACCCGCACCGGGTGCAGGTGCCACAGCTTCCCGCTCGGCGACACCACGCCCAGGTGGGCCAGCGCGTTGTCGTGCACCAGCAGGTCGTCCACCGGCCGTCCGGTCGACCCGTCGGTCAGGGCCAGCCGGAGGTCGTCGCCCACGGCCGTGGCGACCAGGTTCACCGGCGGGCGCGAGTGGTCCACCGCGGCGGCCCGCGCGTTGGCGTAGGGGTCGGTGACGTTGTCCACCGTCGGGTCGAGGTCGCTGCCCGGAGCGGGTGGCGGTGGCACGGACGACGACAGCAGCGCCGCCGTGACCGCCACGGCCAGCGCCGCGACCACACCCGCCGCGGGCGCGAACGCGGCGACGCCGCCGCGGCGCAGCGCCACCACGAGCGTCACCAGCATCAGCGCGCCCGCCGCGACGAACCCGCCGTAGGCCGCGTTCTGCGGCGGTGACATCACCCGCGCGGGCACCACGAACGGGATCGTGGCGACCCGCTGCCCGTCGTCGAGCGCCAGTTCCCACGGCCCCGGCCCGTCCACCCGCAGCGTGCCGGTGTGGAAGCCGGGTTCCGCCGTCAGCCGCACGGTCGTCTCGCTGACCGCCGTGCCGTCGCGGCTCAACCTCAGCCTCAAGTCACCCGCCGGGCTGCCGACGTGCGTCACCACGTCCACGTGCACCGGGCCGGGCACCGGCTCGACCCGCCGGAGCACCACCGTCAGCTCGCGGTCGCCCATGGTCTGCGCGACCTGGATGTCGCCTGCTCCCGGCGCGCCGTCCGCGAGCGCCGGAACCGTTCCGCCCCAGGCGAAGCCGACCGCGCACAAGATCACCAGTATCGCTCTCATCATCGCCCCCATCGCCGTCGAACCTAGGGATCGCGGGCGGTGGGATCGTCACGGTCGGGGGTGAACCCGCCTCCCCCGCGAGAGGGACCCGAGCCCCCGGGGGGACCGTGGATCCCCCTGGCGGGGGACTCGCGGCGGCGCGCGGGGGCGGAGGATCGACGCTGTGAGGGGGATGTGGAGGCGCACTGACGACCCGAGGGTGTCGCTGACCCGGCAGTCGCTGCTCGTGGCGCTGGTGTGCCTGTTCGCCGACGCCTACGTGTACGTCATCAAGGCACCCCTGCCGTTCTCCGGGATGGCCGTGGTGGGGCTGCTGCTGATCGTCGTGGTGGACCTGGCGCTCGCGGGCCCCGCCCGCCTGTCCGGGGTCGTGGCCGTGGCGCACACCGGCGTGTACATCCTGATACCCCTGGTGCTGGAGCGGCCCCTGAAGTTCTGCGGCAACGACGCGGGCATGATGATCGCCGCCTACCGGGCGGGCGCCTGGCTGGTGGGCGCGCCAGCGTTCGCCACCCTCGCCACGATGGCACTGGGCCTGGTCGCCACCCACTTCGCCGTCCACGACGGCGCGGGCGACCTGAAGGCGCTGCCGTTCGAGGTGGTCAGCGGGTCGCTCCTGCCGTGGCTGGTCGGCCGCTACACGATCAAGCGGCGGGCGCACATCGCCGAGCTGGACCAGCGCTCGGAGCGCGAGAGGCGCGACGCCGAGGAGGCGCTGGCGCGGGCCATAGCGGCCGAGCGCAGCGCCATCGCCCGCGACCTGCACGACGTCATCGCGCACCACGTGAGCGCCATCAACCTGCACGCGGGCGCCGCGAGGTTGGGGCTGGACAAGGGGAACGCGCCGCTCGCCACGTCGTTGAGCGCCGTCGAGACCGCCAGCCGGGCCGCGATGATCGACCTGCGGCACCTGCTCGACCTGCTGCACGGCGACAACACCGACAGCGCGCGGCAGCCGGGCCTGGACAACCTCGACGAGCTGTTCGAGGGCGTGCGCGCCGCCGGGATACCCGCCAGGCTCACCACGTCCGGCGTGCCCCGCGCGCTGCCGGAGTCGCTCGGCATCACGCTGTACCGCATCGTGCAGGAGATGCTGACCAACGCCCTGCGCCACGGCGACCCGTCGGGTGTGGACGTGGAACTGGCGTTCCGGGAGGATTCCCTCGCGCTGACCACCACCAACCGCGTGCCCGCCCTGGTCGGCGCCCGCGCCGAGGGGCACCGCCGCGGGCTGGAGGGCATCCGCAACCGGGCCCGCCTGTTCCACGGCGTCACCACGTGCGGGCTGGACCCCGACGGGCGCACGTGGCGCACCGCCGTAGCCTTCCCCCTGGAGACCGCCCCACCATGCTGAGCGTCCTGCTCGCCGACGACCACGCCATGCTCCGCTCGGGCATGCGGGCCATCCTCGACACCCAGCCGGACCTCGACTGCGTCGCCGAGGTCGCGGACGGCCGCGCCGCCGTCGCCGAGGTCGCCCGCCTCCGCCCCGACGTGGCCGTGCTCGACGTCCGGATGCCGAAGCTCGACGGCCTGAGCGCCACCGAGGCCATCCTCGCCGCGCCCGACAACCGCACGAAGGTCGTCGTGCTCACCACCTACGACAGCGACGAGTACGTCTACCGGGCCCTCAGCGCGGGTGCCAGCGGGTTCCTGCTGAAGAGCCTGCCGCCGGAGGAGCTGATCAGCGCGATCCGCGTGGCGGCCCGCGGCGACGCGCTCATCGACCCGTCCGTCACCCAGCGCCTGGTGGCCCGCTTCGCCCGCAGCATCGCGCCCGCCGCGACCGCGCCGGGGCTGGAGCAGTTGACCGCGCGGGAGCGGGAGGTGCTGCTGCTGGTCGCGGAGGCGCGCACGAACGCGGAGATCGCGGCCGAGCTGCACGTGGGCGACGAGACGGTGAAGACCCACGTGTCCCGCATCCTCGCGAAGCTCGGTCTGCGCGACCGGGTCCACGCCGTGGTCTACGCCCACCTCAACGGGCTGGTGCCCCGAGGGGTCTAGCGTCCTGCGTCAGGAGAACATCTCTCCCAGCGCCTCGGGGTCGATGCCGATGGGGGCCGGGCGGTAGGCCGGTGGGCGCACGCCCATCAGCTCGCGCACCAGGAAGTCCCAGCAGCGCTTGCGGACGTAGGCCAGGCAGTCGATGAACGTGTGCTCGGCCCCCGGCACGACGAGCAGCTCGAAGTCCTTGTCGGCGGCGACGAGCCGGTCCGCCAGCCGCAGCGAGTGGTCCGGGTGGACCTGGTCGTCGAGTTCGCCGTGCACGAGCAGCAGCGGGCCCGCCAACCGGTCCGCGAGGTCCGTGTTCGAGGAACGCGCCCACACCTCGGGGACGTCCACGCCGTCGTAGGTCTCCACGAAACCGGGGTTGAAGCAGCGGGCGTCGTGCCAGCCGGAGAGGGCGACGCCGGTCCGGTACACGTCGGGGTGGTCCAGCATCGCCCGCACCGCGGCGAAACCGCCCCCGGAGTGGCCGAACGCGCCCACCCGGTCCAGGTCCATCCACGGCCGGGTCTCCGCGAGCTGCCGCAGTGCCGCGACGTGGTCGACCAGGCCGCCCGCGTCGCCCAGCCTGCCGGCGGAGGCGTCGTGGAAGGCCTTGCTCCGCCCCGGCGTGCCCCGCCCGTCCAGCGCCACCACCACGAAGCCCAGCGCCGCGAGCGGTTCGGCGTCGAGGCCCGTCGCACCGGGGTCGAAGCTGGGCGAGACCCTGGTGACCTGCGGGCCGGGGTAGAGGCTGTCCACCACCGGGTAGCTCCGGGACGGGTCGAACCCGCGCGGCCGGTGCAGCACGCCGTGGACGTCGGTCACCCCGTCGGCCGCCTTGACGCGGAACCGCTCCGGGGGCGTCCAGCCGGTGGCGGTGAGCTTGCCGACGTCGGCCCGCTCCAGCTCGACCAGCACCCGCCCCGACCAGTCGCGGAGCGCCGCCACCGGTGGGGTGTCCACAGTGGACGCGGAGTCGAGGAAGGTGCTCCCGTCCGGCGACACGGTGACGACGTGGTCCAGCCCGTCGTCGGTGACCACGGCGAAACCGGTGCCGTCCAGACCGACCCGGCACACCGTGCGCCGGTACGGGTCCTCCTCGACCAGCCCGGAGGCGGTGAAGTGGACCACCCGCTCGGCCTCGTCGACGTGCAGCACCTGCCGCACCGCCCACTCACCGGTCGTGACCCGGCCGAGCAGCTCGCCGGTGCGCAGGTCGTACCGGTACAGGTGGCCCCAGCCGTCGCGCTGCGAGTACCACAGCACCTCGTCGGCCAGCACCCGCACGATCGGAGGCTCGTACAGCCACTGGTTGGGCTCGACGCGGGTGGGCCCGGTCTCCTCCAGCACGGTGGTGACCTCGCCGGTGACCGGGTCCAGCCTGCGCAGGGAGAGCGTGCGCGGGTCGCGGGGCCGGTCGAGGAAGTAGACCGCCGAGCCGTCCGGGGCCCACCACGCCCACCCGGTCGAGATCGGCGACGCGCTCGTCATGACCAGCGGCTCGGTCCGCGCGCGGACCACCGTGCCGCTCGCGACGTCGAGCACGACCAGTTCGGCCAGCGGCACGTCCTCGTCCCCGGCGTAGGCGTACCGCTGGGCGTGCAGCACCGGGGCGCCGCCGTCGGCGGGCCTGGCCTGCACCAGGTGGGTCAGCCGGACACGGCGCTCGTCGGTCCGGTGCGCCAGCACCCTCGTCGAGTCGGGCGACCAGGCCACCGCGGGCGGCAGGTGCGGCAGGCCGATCTTGCGCAGCAGGGTGCCGTTGCTCGTGGAGTCCGGGCCGGGGCCGTACCGGTGGGCGTCCGCGCCGTCGGTGGTCAGCGCCCACTCGCGGCCGTCGGACAGCGAGCGCGCCCACAGGTCGTGCCCGCGCTGCGACACGGCGGTCCTCCCGTCGGGCGACGGCACGTCCAGCGGGCTGCCCGGCGGCGTGAACTCGGCCCGCTCGCAGGTGCGGCCCTCCGGGTCGCAGCGCCAGTGCTCGCCGAACGCGGCGAACTCCACGGCGTCGCCGTTCAGCTCGATCGCCGCGAACGGCAGGGCGTCCGGGTCGACCGGCTGCCCGGAGGCGGTGGCCAGCGCGGTGGCCAGCCGAGCGTGGTCGAACGCGGGCGCACGGGTGCCCGCGGCGGGGTCGACCAGCACGAACCGCCTGCCGGCGCCGGTGCTCACCGAGTACCAGAACCGGGCGCCCCCGTCGATCCAGCGCGGTCTGACCCGGTCGCCGACGACGAGTTCGCCGGGGCGGGCGGGACGCCGGAGGAGCTGTTCCGCGGCCTGGTAGTCCTGGGTGGTGCTCATCGTTCTCGTCCTCCCCGTGCTGGTCAGAGGCTGCGGGCGGTGATGTCGCCGTAGGAGGTGGTGGCGTGGACGTCGAGCCGGTCGCCCGCGTTCCCGCTGCTGGTGAGCGCGTTGTGGACCCGCCCGTAGGTGGTGCCCGCGTCCAGCGAGGCGGAGACGCCGGTGGCGGCGTCGACCGCGACGTCACCGGCCTGGGTGCGCAGCACGACGGTGCCGCGCACGGCCTCGGCGATGCGGATGTCGCCCTTGCCGGTGCTGATCTCGGCGGAGCCGGTGAGGCGGCCGATGGAGACGTCGCCCGCGTGGGTGGTGAGGCGGACGCCCGCGGCCTCGTCGAGCTTGACCGCGCCGTGGGCGCCGTCGAAGGCGACCTCGCCGAGCCGTCCGACCCCCCGGACCTCGGCGCTGGCGGCCTTGGCCTCGACGTGCGAGCCCGCGGGGAGCTGGACGGTGACCTCGACGGCCCCGGAGGGACCGAGGAGCTGGTTGGTCGTGGGGGTCTGGACGCGCAGGACGCCGTCGCGGTAGTCGACCGCGGTCCCCTCGGCGGCCTCGACGTCGCGGGACCTGCCCGCGTCCGCGGGCCGGACCTCGACGGTGGTGTCGGTCCGGTCGGCGGCGATGAACCGGACGAGTCCGGCGGGGATGTCCAGGACGGTGGAGATGGGGGTGGGGGTGGTGAAGGTGCGCATCGCGCTCAGCTCCAGTGCTCGTTGTTTCCGACACTGGAAAAGCTACGTTGCGTTCGTGGATACGGCAAAGACTTTGTTGCGCTTGATCAGTATTTATGCAGTTAGATGGCGTGAAATCATTGCAACGGTCCTGAATTTAACGCAACGATCGATTGATTTCGTTGCAATGGAATGGCGGTGAACGCACTGAGGGGGCGGTAGGGGCCGCCCCCTCCGGTCACGCGGGCTCGTCCGCGAGCCGGTCCTCGAAGTGCCGTTCCACGAACGCGATGAAGCGCTCCACGTCCCGCACCGCCGACGGCGCCCCGAACGACACCCGCACGGTGCCGCCGCTGGGCAGACCCGCCACGTCGAGCGACTCGCCGACGTGCCGCGTCCCGTGCCGGAGCAGCGCCCGCAGCGACCTCGGGCAGAGCTCGGCGGCGTTCGTGCCCGCGCCGGGCGTGCCGGAACCGCCCGCGCGCAACGAGATGCCCGCCGACGTGGCCTCCTCGGCGACCGTGCGGACGTCGAGCACCCGGCCCGTCGGGTCCAGCAGGTTGAAGCTCACGATGCCGCCCCTGGCCACCGTCGTGGTCGGCCCGTACACGCGGGCCACGGGGGTGCCGTTGCCGTGGCGCAGCGTGGTGAGGCGGTCGAGGAACCAGCCGGTCAGGTAGCGGACGCGGCGGGAGATCAGCTCGACACCGGTGTCCGCCAGCAGGGACAGTCCCACCTCGACGTCCGGGATGGACAGGAAGTTGAGGCTGCTGTCCTCCAGCGCGGACCCGAGGCGGGACAGGGCGTCGCGGCGCACGACCAGGCAGCCGACGCCGGTCGGGTAGCCGAACACCTTGTACCAGCTCACCGTGACGAAGTCCGGGCGCACCATGCTCAGGTCGAGGGTGTTCGTCGGCAGGTACGCCGCCGCGTCGAGCAGGACGTCGTAGCCGCGCTCGCGGGCGATGTCGATCCAGCCCAGCGGGTGCTGCACGCCGGTGAACCCGCTCTGCGCCGGGAACGCGAACAGGCCGCGCCTGCGGTCGGGGCGCTTGCGGCCGAGCGCGGCGATGACCGTGCTGGTGGAGACGCGCAGGTCGGGGCGCTGGGTCGCGATCACGGTGGTCGTCGCCGCGAACTCGCGCACGCCGCTGACCGACTCGTGGTTGTCGGAGGTCAGGACGAGCCTGCCGTGCCTGCCGAACGGGTACCGCTCACCGACGAGCCTGGCCGCCGCCGAGGCGTTCGCGGTGAACACGACGGTGTACTCGTGCGGCGACGCGTTCAGGTGGCGGAGCACGGCGTGGCGGGCGTGGTCGATCGCGGGCGCGGTCGTGCTCGGGCTGCCGGGCAGGATGCCGCGCACCCGGCGCTGGTGGGCCTCGTGCTGGGACGCCGCCGCGAGACCCGAGCCCGCGAAGTCCAGGTACAGGTGGTTCTGCTCGTCGAGGTAGGAGTACTCCGTGCGACGCAACCGGTCGAGACCGCGGGTCAGCTCGTAGCCGGGGTGGCTCGCCAGGAATTCGGCGGGCTCCCCTGGATTCCGGGCTGTGAGCACGTGGTCGGTGTGGCGTGAGGTCATCTTTGCTCCCCGCGGTGAGATGACGTGTGGGCCGGCAACAATTCGCCGAATGGGAATACGCCTTCGACAACCGTGGAAGAGCGTTCAGGGAACATACACCGCGCACAGGTCCGGACCAGGTAAGACGCACTCGGTGTTACCAGGCCCACATCTGTTGTCCCGATGTCGTTTCGGGGAATAACGAATGACCGCAAGAATGTGGGACGGCTGTTCTGCGCTTGTTGTCAGAGGAGTGCGGAAGTCGTCGGGACAACGTCGTCCGGGGTCGCGAAAGCCGATCGGTGTGCGTTCGTCCACTGATTGCCGCCCATTCGGCCACATCCGCGCCGGAAGGCTTCTCCGGTGCCGTGCGGACGACTGCGGTCGCCCGCGCCCGCTGGCCGGGATCGTTCGCCGCCGGGTCAGCCGTCCGCCCGCAGGCGCTTGCGGATCGCCTCGACGCCCTCGGCGAAGGCGGTGAACTGCTTGCGGGTCAAGCCGTCCAGGAACAGGTCGCGGACGAGGGCGGCGTGACCGGGGGCCGACTCGCGGAGCTTCTGCCACCCGGCCTCGGTCAGGCAGGCGATGATGCCGCGCTCGTCGGACTCGCAGGAGCGGCGGCGGACGAGACCCGACTTCTCCAGCTGCGCGACCTGGTAGGTCAGGCCGCTCTTCGACGTCAGCGCGGCGCCCGCCAGCTCGGTCATCCGGAGTTCGCCGCCGGGCGCGGCGGACAGGCGGGCCAGCACCTCGTACTGCGGGTGCGACAGGCCCGCGTCGTCCTTCAGCTGCTGCTCGACGCGGCGGTTGAGGAACGTGCTGACCTCCAGGTAGCCCTCCCAGGCCGCCAGTTCGCGCGCGTCGAGCCACTTCGGTTCCGCCATGGGCCGATCCTACCCTTGTCGTTCAAATTCGAACAGGCTGGTCAGCCCAGTTGGATCGACCGCTTCGCCAGGCCCATCCAGAAGCCGTCGATGACGGTCCGCTGCGACGCGATGTCGTCGGCCCCGGCGCCCAGCGCGACGAAGAGCGGCGCGAAGTGCTCGGTGCGCGGGTGCGCCAGCCGCCACGCGGGCGCCTTGTGCTCGAAGTCGAGCAGCGCGTCCAGGTCGTGCGCCTCCAGCGCGCGCCTGCCCCAGTCGTCGAACTCGGCCATCACGCTCGTGACCCGGCCGGTCGAGCTGAGCGCGCGGAGGTTGTGGGTGAAGAACCCGCTGCCGATGATCAGCACGCCCTCGTCGCGCAGCGGCGCCAGCTTGCGGCCGATGAGCATCAGCTCGGCCGGGTCGAGCGTCGGCATCGACACCTGGAGGACGGGCACGTCGGCGTCCGGGAACATCTCCACCAGCGGCACGTAGGCGCCGTGGTCGAGGCCGCGGGTCTCGTCCTGGCGCACCGGCGTGGCCGGGGTGCGCAGCAGCTTGCGCACGCGCTCGGCGAGCTCCGGCGCTCCGGGGGCGGCGTACTCCACGCGGTAGTAGTGCTCGGGGAAGCCGTAGAAGTCGTAGACCAGCGGGACGGTGGTCGTGGCGCTGACCGTCAGCGGCGCCTCCTCCCAGTGCGCGGAGACCATCAGGATCGCCGTCGGCTCGGGCAGGTCCGCCGACCACGCGGCGAGTTCCCCCGGCCAGATGGGGTCGTCCGCCAGGGGCGGCGCGCCGTGGGACAGGTAGAGGGACGGCATGCGGGTCATCGCGGGCTCCATTTGGTTGAAGCTTAAACTATGTGGCCCACTGTACGCGGTGGTTTGAATGTGAACAACCTGCGGT
Source organism: Umezawaea sp. (assembly GCF_057122925.1). Classification (NCBI taxonomy): domain Bacteria; kingdom Bacillati; phylum Actinomycetota; class Actinomycetes; order Pseudonocardiales; family Pseudonocardiaceae; genus Umezawaea; species Umezawaea sp. Next base: position 26,527 of record NZ_DBNGPQ010000189.1, read on the forward strand.
CCGACTACGCTGCCCGCGATCCCCGACGCACCAGGAGTTCTCCGTGTCACGCCGCGCCACGCCGTCCACCCGCACGTTCACCGACCACCTCGACTCCGCGGTGGACCGCACCGGCCTGTACGCGGTGGTCGCCGCCCACACGGGGGCGCGGCGCGTGCTCTACCCGGTCAGCTCGCTCGACGTGACGCCGTCCTACACCTGGCCCGACGTGACCTACGTGGACACCGACCAGCGCACCAGGACCGCCTTCGCGGACCCGGCCTCCGCGATCCGGCTCGCCGACCAGCACAAGACCTACCAGGGCGAACCGCGCATCCGGTTCCTCGGCGGCGAGTACGACCGGGTGTTCGGCGCGCTGCCGGTCGCGACGTGGGACCTGCTGCTCTCGCTGCACGCCGGCCCGGTCGGCACCAACGCCGCGCGCTGCCTCAAGCCCGGCGGCTGGCTGCTCGCCGCGGGTCCCGTCGACGACCCGGAGTTCACGTTCGACGCGTCGGTGCTGCTGTCGGCGCGGGGGAAGTACCGCGTGGTCAGCGACGAGGCGGAACGTCCCGTGGCCCGGCTGTTCCGCCGAGCCTGAACGCCTCGGACGGCTCGACCCCGCCCACGCCGTGCAGCACGTGCGCGAGGACCTCGGCCCCGCGCACCACGCGCGGACCGGGCCGGTTGAAGCAGGCGGGCCCGTCCAGCACCCACACGTCCGGCAGTTCCGACCACCCCGGCAACGCCGTCAGCACCCCGAGTTCGGCCACGGTCCGCTCCGGCGCCAGCCCGCAGGGGAGCAGCAGCACCACGTCGGGTTCCGCGTCCCGCACCTGCCGCCAGGTCATCGGCCCGGTGTGCTCACCGGGTGCGGCCAGCAACGGCGTCCCGCCCGCGGCGGTGATCTGCTCCGGCACCCAGTGCCCCGCGGGCCACAGCGGGTCCAACCACTCGATCGCCACCACCCGCGGCCGTTCCCGCCCCCGCACCGCCGCCTCCACGGCGGCCAACCGCTCCCGAAGGGCCGCGATCCGCTCGACGGCCACGTCCGGACTGCCCACCGCGTCCCCCACCACCCGCAGGCAGTCGAGCACCTCGTCCAGCGTGCGGGGTTCGAGGCTGATCACCCGCGTGTCGCCCTCCAACACCCGCACGGCGTCCGACACGCGCTCGTAGGAGACCGCGCAGACGTCGCACAGGTCCTGCGTCAGCACCACGTCGGGCGCGAGCGCGGCGACCAGATCGGTGTCGAGGGCGTAGAGCGACGAACCGCGGTGACTCCCCCCGACCGCGTCGGAGATCTCCCTGCTGGACAGCGTGTTCGGGTCGAACGAAGCGGCCGTGACGACCGGCACCGCTCCCACCTCCACCGGCCAGTCGCACTCGTGGGTGCGGCCGACCAGGTCCGACAGGTGGCCGAGTTCGACGACGAGGTCCGTGGCGGCGGGCAACAGCGACAGGATCCGCATGGCCGCAATGTAGTCACGGCGGCGGGTTCCGGCGCCGCAGCAGGACGCACACCACCATGACGATGAGGACGAAGAGGAACGAAGCGGACCGGAGGGGGAGGGACGGGGGCGGCGTGGAGGTGGACGTCGCCGTGGATCGATCCCGCCTGCACGGACGACCTCGACCGGTCCGCCGGTTCTGACCACAGCGGACGGTTCAGGAAGGACCGAGGGGAGTCGGGAAGGGGGGACACCCGCTCCTTCCCACTTGAACATATAGCGCACCCAGGGGCTTGTGGCAAGACCCCCGTCGTGCCGCAGAATCACCGGCCGAAGCCGGAACCCGCGGAAATGGAGCCACGAGTGCGAGTGCTGTCGTCGACGTACGGGTCGAGGGGCGACGTCGGGGCGCCGCCCGCCGACGCGGTCACCGCGGCACAGCGGGCGGTGTCCGCGTGACCCGTGCGGGATCGCCGAACGAGAATTCCGTCCAACGTGGTGGGGGACCTGTGTCCGATCAGGGGTACGACGAGGAACTGCGGTCCGAGCGCGGGTACGTGGCCGGGCTGTACGCGCGGCTCGACGCCGAGCGCGCACGGGTGAAGCGCGAGTACGAGGCGGCGCTGCGGGGGACCGGTGGAACGCCCATGGAGCGCGACGACCGGGTGCGCGCGTCGGCCAGGGAGGCGAAGCGGCTGGACTTCGGCGCCAACGGGCTGTGCTTCGGCAGGCTGGACGCCCTGTCCGGCGACCGCTCCTACATCGGCCGGATCGGTCTCTTCGACGAGGGGAACGACTACGAGCCGGTGCTGCTGGACTGGCGCGCGCCCGCCGCGAGGCCGTTCTACACGGCGACCGGCGCGACCCCCGAGGGCCTGCGCCGCCGCCGCCAGTTCCACACGCGCGGGCGCCGGGTGGTCGACTTCACCGACGAGGTGCTCGGCCGCCCCGACGGCGCCGAGCGGGGGGACGCGGCGCTGCTCGCGGCGGTCAACGCGCCGCGCGGCGAGGGCATGCGCGACATCGTGGCCACGATCCAGGCCGAGCAGGACGAGATCATCCGGCTCGACCACCCCGGCGTGCTGGTGATCGAGGGCGGGCCCGGCACCGGCAAGACCGTGGTGGCGCTGCACCGGGTCGCCTACCTGCTCTACACCCAGCGGGAGCGGATGGAGCGCCACGGCGTGCTCGTGCTCGGCCCCAACCCGGCGTTCCTGAACCACATCAGCCGGGTCCTGCCGTCGCTCGGCGAGTCCGACGTGGTGTTCACGACCACCGGCGACCTCGTGCCCGGCCTGCACGTGACCGCCGAGGACGCGCCGGACGTCGCGCGCCTCAAGGGTTCCCCCAAGGTCCTGGACGTGCTGGTGGCGGCCGTCGCCGACCGGCAGCGCCTGCCGGAACGGCCGATCCCGGTCGAGCTGGGGGGCGTGACGGGGCGGATCGACGCCGAGACCGCGCAGTGGGCCAGGGAGGAGGCGCGGGCGAGCGGCCTGCCGCACAACGAGGCCCGCGCGGTGTTCGAGGAGGTCGTCACGTACGCGCTCACCGAGCGGGCGATCGGTCGGATCGGCAAGGGCTGGCTGACCCGCGACGACCGCGCGTCGTGGGAGCGGATGCGGGCGGACCTGCGCAAGGAGCTGGCGGAGGACGAGGGGTTCGCCGCCGCGCTCACCGAACTGTGGCCCGTGCTGACGCCCGCGGAGCTGCTGGCGTCGCTGTACACCTCGCCCGGGAGGCTGAGCGCCGCGGGCGCGGACCCGGCGCTGGCGCGCGTCGACGGCGACGCCTGGACGGTGTCGGACGTGCCGCTGCTCGACGAGCTGGTCGACCTGCTCGGCCCGCACGAGCCCGTCGACCGGACCGCCGAGCGCGCCCGGCAGGCCGAGGCCAGGCACGCCACCGCCGTGCTCGACGGCCTCGTCGGCCGCCAGGACTCGATGGACGACGAGGACCACCTGTACGCCACGGACCTGCTGTTCGCCGAGGACCTGGCCGACCGCTTCGTCGAGCACGACACGCGGGAACTCGTCGAGCGCGCCGCGGCGGACCGGGACTGGACCTACCGGCACGTCGTGGTCGACGAGGCCCAGGAGCTGTCCGAAATGGACTGGCGGGTGCTGATGAGGCGCTGTCCCGGCCGGTCCTTCACGGTGGTCGGCGACCTCGCCCAGCGCCGGTCCGAGGCGGGCGCGAGGTCGTGGGACGCGGTGCTGGAGCCCTACGTGCCCGGCCGCTGGGTCTACCGGTCGCTGACGGTGAACTACCGCACCCCGGCGGAGATCATGACCGTCGCCGCCGGGGTGCTGGCCGAGTTCGCGCCGGAGGCCCAGCCGCCGGAGTCGGTCCGCGCGTGCGGCGTCCGGCCGTGGTCCCGGCTGGTCACCGACGACGGGCTGCTCGCCGCCGTCGAGGAGTTCGTGCGGGACGAGGCCGGTCGCGAGGGCACCAGCGTCGTGATCGGGCCTCCGGGCGTGCCGGGCGCGGTCCCGGCGTCGGAGACGAAGGGCCTGGAGTTCGACGCCGTCCTGGTCGTGGAACCGGAGCGGATCTTCACCGACGGCCCGCGCGGCGCGGCCGAGCTGTACGTCGCCCTCACCCGCGCCACCCAGCGCCTCGGCGTCCTGCACCGGGACCCGCTGCCGTCGTTCCTGCGCGGGCTGGTCGAGGTCGGGGTGCCCGCCGGGGTGGGGGACTAGCGGTCGGTGCCCGACAGCGCGGCGGGGAGGGCCAGCGCCAGGGCCAGCACGGCGGAGGAGACCTCGCGGACCACCTCCTCCGCCTCCGCCCACGTCGGCTGGAAGGTGTGGCCGCACTCGATCGTGAAGCCGAACACCTTGCTCCGCGTCGGGTCGGCGACGTGGCGGCCGTAGGCGTGGTCGTCGCTCGCGCCCGACGTCGGGTAGAGGCCGTACGCCTGCTCGACGGGGTAGTCGTCACCGCGCACGGCCTTGACCGCGTCGCGCATCCGCCGGGCCAGCGCGGTGACGGTGCCGAGGTCGGTGGGCGTGATGTACTCGCCGTACCCGGTGTCGTTCGGCCGTCCCCGCACGCCGTCGAAGCGCGCGTCGAGGAACGTCTGCTCGGGCCGCGTCGACTGGTTCCGGTCGCTGCCCCACGCGTGCAGGATGACCGGCACGGCGCTGTGGACGTCCACGAGCACGCGGACGTCGGGCCGGGAGTCCAGCAGCCGCACCACGTTGCGCGTCTCCGGCTCGGAGGCCGCCGACGGGCCGCGGTACACCTGCCGGTCGCACGGGTTCGCGGACGTGCGCACACCGGAGTCCGCGGCGAACCTGGCCCGGTGGTCCCAGAGGAAGTCGAAGTTGCGGTTGACGTCCACGCCGACGCACCCGCCGCCGTCCGGGTGGGGACGGCGGTTCTTGCGCCACAGCGGGTCCGCGGTCTGGCTGTGCGCGCGGCCGTCCGGGTTCACGCACGGGAAGACGTAGAGCGCGGTGTCCTCGACGACCCGGCGGACCTCGTCGGCGGTGTAGCGCTGCCCGCCGTAGACCAGGCCGGTGCCGAGCTGGTGCGCTTCGAGGAGGTCCGCCGCCAGCGACACCAGCGCGTCCGGCGGCACCCACTCCCTGGCGTGCACGCCGCCCAGCAGCAGGACACCGTCCACACCGGACCGCGTGCCGACGCGCAGCACGCTGGTCGTGCGGCCCTCGTGGGTCGGGTTCGGGCACGTGATCAGCTCGCAGGCTCCGGGGTAGGCGGCGGCCAGGTTCTCCAGCGCCGACTCGACCTCCGCCGGGTTCAGGTACGCCACCGCTACTCCTTGCGACCCAGCCCGCGCGGCACCTCACCCCGAACCGCGAAGCGGTTGCCCCGCCCCACCTCGGCCTGCCGCGCGAGGCCGACCTCGGTCTGGTTCTCCACCACCGTCAGCGTCGCCGAGCGGCTCGTGGCCAGCCGCGACCCCGGGAGGTAGACGTCCACCGCGAAGCCGTCGCCCTCGGCCCGCGCCACGCCCCGGCAGCCGACGTCCGCGTCCAGCTCGTCCACGACCGAGCGCAGGTCGTCGAGCGACGCGGCCTCGACGCGGACGCGGAACACCGGCTCGTCGGGGCTCACGGCCGCACCACCGCCGCCGCCAGCTCCACGGCCCGCGCGGCGTTGACGCGCCCGAAGCCGTAGTCGTCGTGGTGGCCGTCCGCGTCGTAGGCGACACCGCCGATCTTGTCCGCGCTGTCCCGCATCACCTTCCGCAGCTCGTCGCGGGTCAGCTCCGGGTTCACCGCCAGCGCCAGCGCCGCGCAGCCCGCCGCGCACGGAGCCGCGAAGCTGGTGCCGGTGCTCGTGCCGTACCCGCCGCCGCCGGTCGTGCTCACCACGTCCACGCCCGGCGCGATCAGCTCGACCTCCGGCCCGCGCGCGGCGTTGTCCTCCAGGTCCCGGCGCGTCGAGCGGACGACGGCGATCACGTCCGCGTGCGACACGACCTCGTCCTTGAGCACGTCGACGTCCCGGCCGTTGCTGGCGGCCCAGAAGATCGCCAGTCCTCGTCCGCCGCGCCCCCTCGACGCCGCGAACTCCAGCGCCAGGGACAGGGTCGCCGTCAGGTCCCAGTCCGCGCCGTTGGGCCCGAGGCTCGACACCAGCACGTCCGCGCCCTCCTCGGCCGCACCGCCCTCGGTCGACGGGTCGGCCGCGTAGCCGACCGCGCGGGCCAGCGTCGTCTGCGTGCCGACCTGGTCGCCGAGGCAGGCGATCAGCAGCAGGTCGGCCTCCGGCGCCGCACCGCTGCCGCCCAGCTCGTTGTTCTGCCGCGCCCCCACGATGCCCGCGCAGAACGTGCCGTGGTCGTTCTTCGGCATCCCGGTGACACCGCGCACGAACGCGCCCGTCCGGCTGAAGAACCCGGACGCCGCGTGGACACCGGCCTTGAGGTCCTCGTGCTCCGCGTTGAAGCCGTTGTCGATGACCGCGACCCGGATGCCCGCGCCGCGCGTCGTCCCCCACGCGGCCAGCGCCCGGACGTCGGCTCCGCCCGCACCTCCGCCCTGCCCGGTGTTCGCCCACTGCCACTGCTCGCCGAAGCGCGGGTCGCCCGGCGCGGTCCGCTGCGGCACGTGCTCGACGAGGCTGGGTTCGGCCAGCGCGACCAGCGGGTCGGCGTTCAGCTCCACCGACGCCGCCAGCGAGTCCGCGTGCTCGGTCGTGTCGACCTCGAACAGGTTCGGCGCGAACCCCAGCCGCCGCACGAGGGTCAGCCCGCGCCGGGCGAGTGCCTGCTCCGCCGCCTCCCGCGACAGGTCCTCGCTCAACTGCACGGTCAGCCGCCGCGTCACGATCCCGAGCCGCCCGCTCGGCCGCCGCACGAGGCGGCCCGCGTCCTGCGCGCTCTCCAGCACGAGCGCCGCCGAGGCGGGCACGAACACCCACCGCGCCTCCCGGAACGGGGTCAGCTCGTCGTCTTCGGTCAGCGCCTCCGCGACGACCGGGCCGTCCACCCGCACCGCCACCACGTCGTCGACCTCGTCCACCGTCCTGCGCTCACCCCGAACGAAGTACTCCCGGATCACGACAGTCCCCTCCTCCCGCGCCGCACCGCCGATCCAGAGTGCGCGGGGTGGCGATCGTCATCAAGGTGATCCGGCACGGCATTCGGGTGGAAGTCGGACAGGGCGGTCAGGACGATCGCGCCGCAGACGAGGGCGATGCCCAGCCACTGCGCGGGGCCGACGGGCTCGTGCAGGACCACTGCGGCGATGGCGGCGGCACCCGCCGGTTCGAGCAGGCTGACGGTGACGGCCGCGGGGGCGCCGAGGTGGCGGATGCCGTGGGCGAAGAGCCAGTAGGCGATGCCCGCGGCGACGATCCCCAGGTACAGCAGGCTCACCGCGGCCCGGCCGGAGAGCAGGGTCGGGGTAGCGGTGGCGAGGGTGACCGGCAGGAGCAGCAGCGCGGCGGCGGTGAAGAGGGCGGCCAGCGCGGTGGTGCCGCGGTGGTGGTCCGTCAGCCTCCTGATCGCCAGCGCCTGGGTGCTGAAGCAGGCGGCGGCCACTGTGGACAGTGCGAGGCCGGTGGGGGAGAGCGTGACCGCCTCGCCGCCCGCGACCGTGAGCAGGCACAGGCCGACCGCGGCCAGGGCGGTGCCCGCGAGCCACCAGCGGGAGGGGAGGCGGCGGTCGACGACCGCCGTCCACAGCCCGGTGAGCACGGGGGCGAGGCCGATGGCGACCGCGGTGCTCACGGCGACGCCGCCCGCGTCGACGGCCGCGAAGTACGAGAGCTGGAAGCCCGCCAGGCCGACGGCACCCGCGAGCAGCGGGCCCACGTCCCTCCGCCGCCACGCGCGGGTGAACGGGCGACCGCCCAGCGCCAGCAGGGCCAGCGCGCCGACCGCCAGCCGGGCACCGCCAGCCGGGAGCAGTTCGGCGCTGGTGAAGACGGTCGCGACCGGACCGATGGTGCCCCACAGCAGGGCTCCTCCGGCGGCTGCGCCCAGTGCGGCGGTGCGAGCCACGACACCCACCTCTCCTGCTCAGTCATACGGTTATACCGTATATCCGAAACCGGTCCGGCTGATAGGCTGGGCGGGTGAGCCTGACGTTGCGGACCACGAGCACGCGGGACGCCCTGGTGGCCGAGGTGCGCGAGCGGATCCTCAGCGGGGAGCTGCGGCCGGGCGAGGCGCTGACCGAGGCCGGGCTCGCGAGCGCGTTCGGCGTGGCCCGGCCGACCGTGCGGTCCGCGCTCCAGGTGCTCGTCAGCCGTCACCTGGTGCGGTCGTCCGGCGGTCGTTCGCTGACCGTGCCGGTGCTGACCGAGGCGGACGTGCGCGACCTGTTCTTCGTCCGCACACCGCTGGAACTCCTGGCGGTGCGCGAGATCGTGGAGAACGGCCTGCCGCTCGACGCCGCCGAGCGGAGCCTGGCCGCCATGGAGGCGCTGCCGGACACCGCCGCGTGGGGCGACCGGGTCGAGGCGCACACGGCGTTCCACACCGCTCTCGTCGACGCGGCGGGCAGCCCCCGGCTCAGCCGGATCTACCCGGCGGTGCAGGAGGAGATGCAGCTCTGCCTGGCGCAGCTGCACCGCTGGTACCCCGGCCCGCAGGACCTCGCCGCGTCGCACCGCGCGCTGCTGGAGGACATCCGCTCCGGCGACGTCGACCGCGCCTGCGCGGCCGTGCGCGCCCACCTCGACCTGGCGCTCGGCAGGCTCACGACGTAGGCAGCTCCACGCCGGTGATCTCGCGGCAGACGGCCAGCAGGCCCTCCTGCACCTCGATGTCCGACGCGGCGGGATGGGTCTCGCCCAGCATCTGGTGGTAGTAGTAGCCGCCGCTCGCGGGGGAGTGCACGGCCAGGCGCGCCTGGGTCTCCGGGCCCTGCGCGAGGTCGTCCGGTGCGCCGGGGCCGCCCATCCTGGTCGCCACCCAGCCGGGGTCGACGGCGTTGGACCGCACGTCGGCCCAGCGCCGCGCGACGGCGAACGCGAGCGCCACGACGAGCAGCTTCGAGTCCGAGTACGCCTGGGAGGCGTTCCACGGCTTGCGCGTCCACTGGAGGTCGCCCAGGTCCGGGTCGCCGTTCAGGTGCATCCCGGACGACAGGTACACCAGCCGCTCCGGGCGGCGCACCAGCGCGGTGAGCAGGTACGGCGCGAGCACGTTCACGGCGAACACCGTCGACAGGCCGTCCACCGTCCCCACGCGCTCGGGCAGCCGGTACACGCCCGCGTTGTGGATCACGGCGTCGAACCGGCCGTGCGCGTCGGCCTGCTCGGCGAGCGACGTGGTCCCGGCGATGGTCGACAGGTCGCCGTGCAGCGCGCCCGCCGCTCCGGGGGCGGCGGCCAGCGCGTCCTCCGCGCGTCGCGGGTCCCTCCCGTGCAGGACGACCTCGTGACCCTCGTCGACCAGGAGCTTCGCGGCCATCAGGCCCAGGCCGTCTGCCGAACCGGTGATCAGGACGGTGCTCATGGCACCGATCTTCGACCACGCCGATCACCGGTGCACGACGACCCCCGCCTAGGCGGCGGGTTCGAGGGTGCCGTCGCGGCGGACCAGCGCGGCGTACTCACCGCCGAGGTCGAGCAGTTCGTCGTGGGTGCCGCGCTCGGCGATCCGGCCCCGGTCGAGCACCAGGATCTGGTCGGCGTCGCGGATCGTGGACAGGCGGTGCGCGATGGTGATCGTGGTGCGGCCCGCCGACAGCGCGTCGATGGCCTCCTGCACGGCCAGTTCGGTCTGGTTGTCCAGCGCGCTGGTCGCCTCGTCCAGCACCAGGATCGGCGGGTTGCGCAGGATCGTGCGGGCGATGGCCAGCCGCTGCTTCTCGCCGCCGGAGAACCGGTAGCCGCGCTCGCCGACGAGGGTGTCGTAGCCGTCGGGCAGTCCGCTGATGTGCTGGTGGATCTGCGCGGCCCGCGCGGCGGCCACCAGTTCCTCGTCGGTGGCGTCCGGCTTGGCGAAGCGCAGGTTGTCCGCGATGGACGCGTGGAACAGGTACGTCTCCTGCGACACCACGCCGACCGCCTCGGCCAGGGTCGTGAAGTCCAGGTCGCGCACGTCGACGCCGTCGATGGTCACCTTCCCCGCGGTCACGTCGTACAGGCGCGGCACGAGGTAGCTCAGCGTCGTCTTGCCCGAACCCGTCTCGCCCACGACGGCCAGGCTGGTGCCCGGCGGCACGACGACGTCGATGTCGGACAGGGTGCGGTGCTCGTCGGAGTAGGAGAACGACACGTTCTCGAAGCGCACCTCCCCGCGGACGACACCGAGCGGCACCGGCTTCGCCGGGGGCTCGATGTCGACCGGCAGGTCGAGGTACTCGAAGATCCGCTGGAACAGGGCGAGGGAGCTCTGGAGCTCCACGCCCGTCTGGATCAGCGACACGGCCGGGCGGAACAGGGTCTGCTGCAACGACACGAACGCGACCAGCGTGCCCAGCGACGCGATCGGCACGCCCAGCGCGCCGCTCGCGCCCGCCGCCCAGTAGATCAGCGCGGGCATGGCCGCCATGACGATGCCGACGGTCGACATCCGCCAGCGGCCCGCCATGCTCGCGCGGACCTCCAGCTTCGTCAGCTTCGCCGACTCCTCGGCGAACGACGTGGTCAGCGAGTCCGTGCGGCCCATGGTGTGACCGAGCAGGACGCCGCTGACCGACAGCGACTCCTGGACGTTCGTGGACATGGTGGCGAGCTGCCGCTGCCGCTCGCCGGTGATCTTCTTGCGCTCGGTGCCCACCCGGCGGCTGATCCACACGAACAGCGGGAGCAGCGCGAGGGACACGATCGTGAGCCGCCAGTCGAGGGCGGTCATGGCGACGACGGTCGCGACGACCGTGGTCACGTTCGACACCAGCGAGGTCGCGGTGGACGTGACGGTCGACTGCATCCCGCCGATGTCGTTGGCGATGCGCGACTGGACCTCGCCGGTGCGGGTCTTGGTGAAGAAGGCCAGCGACATGCGCTGGAGGTGGTCGTAGACGTTCGTGCGCAGGTCGTGCATCACGTCCTGGCCCACGGCGGTCGACACGTAGGTCTGGATCACGTTGAACACGCTGGTCGCGACGGCGACGGCGATCAGGCCGCCCGCGAGCAGCGTCAGCAGCCCGACGCGCCCCTGCGGGATCGCCACGTCGAGGATCTCGCGCAGCAGGAACGGCGACGCCACCGCCACGAGCGACGACAGCAGGACGAACAGGGCGACGACGCCGAGGCGCAGTCGGTAGGGCCGGAACAGGCCCAGGATCCGCCGGACGCGGACCGGGTGCTCGGGTGTGGTGGTCGGCAAGGACACCTCCGTGGGGTAACTCTTACCTATGGTAACAATGAAAGTGCCTCTGTTATTCTCGACTCGTGCACACGGAAGAAACCGCAGGTGGGCTGGGTGAGCTGTTCCTCAGGCAGGCCCGTCGCATCCGCCGCGCCTACGGTGAACGCCTCACCCCGCTCGGCTTCACCCTGGCCCAGTCCCGTGCCCTGGAGGTCATCGCCCGCTACGGCGACACGCCCCCGCGCATGGTCGACCTCGCCGACCGCCTCCACGTCGTCCCGCGCGCCGTCACGCCGCTGGTCGACGCGCTGGAGGACGCCGACCTGGTGCGTCGCCGCGTCGACCCGGCCAACCGCCGGTCGGTGCTGCTGGAGCTGACCGAGCGCGGCGCGCGGACCCGCGAGGCGTTCCGGGAGGCGCGGGCGGAGGCCGCCGCGTCGCTGTTCGCGCCCCTGTCGGAGGAGCAGCAGGCGCAGTTGCGGGAACTGCTGGAGAAGATCGACGCGGCGGCCGAGGGGTCACCCGGTCGCTGACACCAGCTCCTCGGCCCGCGCCCGCACCGCGGGCAGCGAGTCGAGGGTCCGCCGGGCCCGCGCTGCGAGGTCCGCGCCGCCGGTGACGCCGAGGTCGGCGAGCACGGCGTCGAACGCCGGGGCCAGGGCGCGGTGCAGGTCCGGTGCGTCGGCGGCCAGGATCGTGTGGCAGCGGGCGAACGTCACGGCGATCCAGAAGGCCGCCTCGCGGTGGTCGCCCGCGTCGACCAGCGCGTGGCCGCCGTCGATCGCGATCGGCCGGGCCGCCGCCGTGATGTCGCTGCTGTACGGGAAGGGGGTGCGGGCCACCGGGACCGTCCGGTCGAACGTCGTCGCCAGCGCGGCGAGGTGGTGCCGGGTCTGGTCGGGGGTCCAGTCGGCGCACCCCAGCTGCGCCAGCAGGTCCGGGTAGAGGTCGCCCGCCAGCGGCCGGGCCCTGAGGTAGCGGAGGCGGACGGTCGGGTTGCGCCGGGCCGCCACCAGCAGCACGTGGGTCGTCACGCCCGTGGGGAACAGCCACGACATCACCCGCCGCGGCCAGGGCGCCGCCGGGTCGACGCCCCGAAGTCCCCGCTCCACGCGGGACGCGGCCTCCTCGCAGCGCCGCCGCACCCACACCGGGTCGTCGAAGTGCCGCGCCACCACCGCCTGGAGCGGTCGCAGCCCACCCGTCGGGTCGGCGATGACCGTGTCCGTCCGCAGCCCGCCCGCCACGTGGTAGGAACCGAGCGCGTCCCGAACCTCCCGCCACGTCACGGGGGTGACCTCCAGCAGGGCACCGCGGAACAGGAACTTGCCCGGCTTGGGCCCCGCCTCGTCCACGACCACGCACACGTCGACGTCGGACCCGACGGGCAGCTCCGCGTCGTCCGGCATCCCGACCACCGACCCGGTGAGGTACGCCGTGGCCCCCTGCTCCCGCACCCACGCGGCGGCGGCCGCCCTGGCTTCTCCCACGCGCACCGGCCGAACCTACCGCCGGCGCGTCGGCCCGCGCCGGCACGCGTCGAACGCCGACGTGTTCACCAGCAGTGCAGGCTCACGCCGTGAGGCGTTCGCGGAAGAACTCCACGACCCGGTTCCGCGCGCCCAGCGCCGGGTGGCCCGGCCGGTCGCGCACCTCACCGGTGACCACCGAGTGGGCCTTCGTCGTGAAGCCGCCCCCGTTGCCCGGCCCGGAGTCCAGCTCGATCACCTCGAACGCGTCGCCGAGCCGCTCCCGCAGGTGCTGGAAGCGCTCACCGGGGACCATGAAGTCCTCGCTGAACCGCATCCCGAGCACGCACAGGCCCTCGTCCCTCGTGCGGGCGACGATCCGGTCGGCCTCGGCGGGCGAGAGCCCGAGGTCGCGCTTGCGGGCGGCGCCGAACGGGAACGGCACCGACGGCTGGCTCATCACCGGGGCGAGCACGACGTCGTCCACGGCCGCGGCGAGCGCGAAGCCGCCGGAGAAGCACATGCCGATCACGCCGACGCCCTTGCCGGGCGTGCGGGCGGCCAGGTCGCGGGACACCGCGCGCAGGTAGTCGGTGACGGGGCGGTGCGCGTTGGTGGCGAGCGCGCGGAACTCCTTCGACACGCAGACCTTCGCCATCGACGACAGCCCGTAGCCCGTCGAGACCTCCTTGCCGGGCACGCCGTAGAGCGACACCAGGACCACGGTGAACCCCTGGTCGACGAGGTGGTCGGCGAAGCCCAGCACCTCGGGGTGGATGCCGGGGATCTCGGGCAGCACCACCACCCCCGGGCCCTCGCCCTTCTCGAAGCAGTCGTGGGTGATGCCCGCCGCGGTGAACGGTCGGTGCTTCCAGCCCCGCAGGTCCGAGACGGGCGCGGTGTCGGTCATGCTGCTCCTCCTGGTGGTCGGGATCCGTCGATCATGCCGTGCCCTTCGGGATGAACGCGGCAACGGCGAGCCCCAGGAGCGCCGCGCCCGCGGCGGCGATGAAGCACACGTGGAAGCCGAAGCGCGACGGGCCGGTGGCCGTGGCGGTGTTCGCCAGCACGGTCGCGAGCACCGCGCTGGCCGTGGACGTGCCGATGGAGCGCATCAGGGTGTTCACGCCGTTGGCCGACGCCGTCTCGCCGAGCGGCACCGACCCCATGATCAGCGCGGGCATCGCGGAGAAGGCGATGCCGATGCCGCCGCCGATGATCGCCGAGGCGACCACGACCTGCCAGACCGCCGAGGTCAGCACGACCGCCATCCCGTTGCCCACCGCGATGACCGCCACCCCGACCAGCAGCGTCGTCCGCGCGCCGAACCGGTCGGAGATCCGGGCGGAGAACGGCGACAGCAGCATCATCACCACGCCCAGCGGCGCGACCGCCAGACCCGCGCCGACCATCGACAGCCCGAGGCCCTGCCCGGTCTCCACCGGAGCCTGGAGGAGCTGCGGGAACAGCAGCGAGGAGGCGTACATGGCGAACCCGATGAGGACGCCGGACAGGTTGGTCAGCAGCACCGGGCGGCGGGCCGACACCCGCAGGTCCACCAGGGGATCGGTGGTCCGAAGCTGGTAGCGGGCCCACAGCGGCAGCAGGACCGCCGCGGTGCCGAACAGCGCGAGCGTCGGGACGCCGGTCCACCCCCAGCCCCCGCCCTTGATCGTGGCCAGCAGCAGGGCCGTGAGGCCGACCGACAGCCACACCGCGCCGAGCAGGTCGAACCGGGCCCTCGGCGCTCGCGGGCTCTCCGGGATGAGCGTCCTGACCAGGGTGGCGCACACCAGGCCGAGGACGGCTGAGCCCCAGAACAGCACGTGCCAGTGGGTGTGCTGGGCGACCACCGCGGACAGCGGCAGGCCGATCGCGCCGCCGACGCCGAGCGTCGCGCTCATCAGCCCCATGGCCGCGCCGACCCGTGACGGCGGGAGCTGGTCGCGCATGATGCTGATGCCCAGCGGCACCACGCCCATCGCGCAGCCCTGGAGCACCCGGCCCGCGACCATCGGCCACACCGACTCGGCCAGCGCGGAGATCACCGAGCCCGCGGCGAGCGTCACCAGGCTGACCACCAGCATCCGGCGCTTGCCGTAGAGGTCGCCGAGACGCCCGCTGACCGGGGTGATGACGGCGGCGGCGAGCAGCGTCGCGGTGATCACCCACGAGGTGTCGACCGGGGACGCGCGCAGGAGCCGGGGGAACTCGGGGACCAGCGGGATGACGATCGTCTGCATCAGCGACGCCGCCAGCCCGCCGGAGGCGAGGACCGCCACCACGGTCGTGGGGGACCGGGTGGCGAGGGGTGTGGAGGGGCGGTGGACGTCGACTGCTTGTCCTGTCACGGATCCAGGCTAACCGACCAACAAGTTGGTTCGCGGTGGTGTGACGCGGCGCTCCCGAAGCGTTCGGCACCGCCGGGGTGCCGCGCACACCGGCGCGACCACGTGGACCACGGGGTCCGGCGCGGCCCGCGGACCGGCGTCCGTCCCGCGGCACGCCGGATCGGGAACCGTTGGCGGGCAACGGTTCCCGATCCGGTACGAGCCGTCAGAGCAGCTTGTCCAGCGTGATCGGCAGGTCGCGCACCCGCTTGCCGGTGGCGTGGTGCACGGCGTTCGCGATGGCTCCGGCGACGCCGGTGATGCTGACCTCGCCGATCCCGAGCAGGCCCAGCGGCATGGTCGGGTCCGGCACGTCCAGGTACTCGACGTCGATGGTCGGCACGTCGGCGTGCACCGGCAGGTGGTACTCGGCCAGGCTCGGGTTCATGATCCGCCCGGACCGCGGGTCCACCAGCGACTCCTCGGACAGCGCGGCGCCGATGCCCATCACGATGCCGCCGCGCAGCTGGCTGGTGGCGGTCTTCGCGTTGATCACGGTGCCCACGTCGAACACCCCGAGCCACCGCGACACCCGGACCTCGCCGGTGTCGACGTCCACGCGCACCTCGCAGAACTGCGCGCCGCACGCCGCCTTCACCCACCGCCGCCGGTCCATCATGAACTTCGACATGAACTTCACGTTCCCGACGAGGTTCCCGAGCTTCGTCTCCGACCCGATCGCCTCGTCGACGGAGGGAACCCCGGCCCGAGCCAGGATCGACGCGTAGGTCTCACCGCTGCCGCCGTGGAACAGCCCGCCGTCGCGAGCCGACAGGTCCGCGAGCCGAGCCCCGCGCAGCGGCGACTCCGGGGACTTCCCCGCCAGCTCCAGCACGGACTTCTTCAGCTTCTCGCAGGCCGCGAGCAGGCTGGTCGCGACGCTGGCCGTCTGCGCCGACCCGCCTGCCATGGGGGCCAACGGCAGCGCGGTGTCGCCGTACTCCACCCGCACCGACTCGAACGGCACCCCCAGCGCGTCCGCCGCGATCTGGGCCTGGGCGGTGGCTCCACCCATGCCCATCTCCTGGAACCCGCACCGCACCAGCACCCCGCCGTCGACCGACACGCGCACGGTCACGTTGGCGCGCAGCTGGAACGACGGGTGGTAGGCCGTGGCGACACCCGTGCCCACCAGCCAGCGCCCGTCCCGCGTCGCGCCCGGAACGGGAGCCCGGTCGGCCCAGCCGAACCGCTCCGCCCCGCGCGCGTAGGCCTCGCGCAGCATCCGGTGCGAGAACTTCCGCCCGTGCATCGGGTCCGTCTCCGGCTCGTTGCGCATCCGCAGCGCGATCGGGTCCATGCCCAGCTCGGAGGCCAACTCGTCGATCGCGACCTCGATCGCGTACGTGCCGATCGCCTCACCGGGGGCCCGCATCGACGTGTTCGCGATCTGGTCCAGCTTCACGACGTCCTGCTTCAGCAGGATGTTGTCCGCCGCGTACAGGTGGCTCGACTGCGACGTGACGGGCTCCGCCATGCCGCCGACCCTGCCCAGCTGGGACACGCTCGTGTGGATCAACGAGGTCAGGTGCCCGTCGGGGCGCGCCCCGAGGGCCACCCGCTGGATCGTGGGCGTGCGCCCCCCGACCGTCCGGTAGACGCCCTCCCTGGTGAGCAGCATCCGCACCGGCCGACCGGTCATCCGCGCGGCCAGCACGGTCAGGATCGTGCCCGCCCACACGTTGGCCTTGCCGCCGAACCCACCGCCGACGAACGGGGCGATCACGCGGATGCCCTCCGCGGGCACGGAGAACTTGTGCGCCAGGTGCTTGCGGATCCACACGACGCTCTGCGAGGCGTCGTGCACCGTCAGCCTGTCGCCGTCCCACGCGGCCGTGGTGGCGTGCGGCTCGATGGCGTTGTGGTGGTGCATCGGCGTGGTGAACCGGAGGTCGACCGACACGGGCGCGGCGGCCAGCGCGGCCTCGGCGTCGCCCTTGCTCCCGCCCGACGGCAGGATCAGGCTGCTCGGCTGGGGTTCCGCGTTCGGCGCCTCGGCCTTGAAGTCCACCGTGGACGGTTGGACGTCGTAGGTGGCGCGGACCAGCGAGGCCGCCTCGTGCGCGGCGTGCAGCGTCTCGGCGACGACGACCGCGATCGGCTGGCCGTTCCACGACACCTCGTCGGTGTTGAGGTAGTTGACCATCGTTCCCGGCGCCATCGAGTCGATGTCGACCGGGCTCACCTTCGCGGGAGGCCGCATGGGCACGGCGTTCTCGTGGGTGATCACCGAGATCACGCCGTCGAGCGCGGTGGCGGCGGTCGTGTCGATGGCGGTGATCCGGCCGCGGCTGACCGTCGAGTGCACGAGCACGGCGTGCGCGAGGTTCGCGTACGGGACCTCGGCGGCGAACGTGGCGCTGCCGTCGGTCTTCACGGCCCCGTCGACGCGGTCGATCGCCCGGCCGACGTACTTGCCGGTCGACGTGGTTCCGACGACCGGCGGGTTCTGGACCTGCGTCACGCCGCGCCTCCCTCGGTCAGCAGCCTGCGGAGCGTGGCGACGATCGCCCGCCGCGACAGCTCGATCTTGAACTCGTTCTGAGACCTGGCGACAGCGGGCGCCAGCTCGGCCTCGGCCGCGCGCTGGAACGACTCGTCGGTGGCCGGTGCGCCGAGCAGGACCCGCTCGGCCTCGTGGGCGCGCCAGGGCTTCGTGGCCACGCCGCCGAGCGCGATCCGCACGCCGGTCACGACACCGCCCTCGACCTCCAGCGCCGCGGCGACGGACACCAGCGCGAACGCGTACGACGCGCGGTCGCGGACCTTGCGGTAGCGCGAGGTCGCGGCCAGCGGCAGCGGCGGCAGCTCGACGGCGGTGATCAGCTCGTCGGCCGCCAGCGCGGTCTCCACCTGCGGCGTCGTGCCGGGGAGCTGGTGGAAGTCCACCAGCGGGATCCGGCGCGTGCCGCGCACGCTCTCGACCTCGACGACCGCGTCCAGCGCCACCAGCGCGACGGCCATGTCCGACGGGTGGGTGGCGATGCAGCTCTCCGAGGCGCCCAGGATCGCGTTGCCCCGGTTGAAGCCGCCGATCGCGTCGCACCCGCTGCCCGGCTCGCGCTTGTTGCACGCCGCCGCGCCGTCGTAGAAGTAGAGGCACCTGGTGCGCTGCAACAGGTTGCCGCCGACCGTCGCCATGTTGCGCAGCTGCGCGGACGCGCCGGTCAGGAGCGCCTGGGACAGCACCGGGTAGCGGCTCCGGATGAGCTGGTTCGCCGCGAGGTGGCTGTTGCGGACCAGCGCGCCGATCCGCACGCCACCGTCGGGCAGCTCCTCGATCCCGGTCAGCGGCAGGCGGGTGATGTCGATGACCGTGTCCGGCGCCTCGACGCCCTCGCGCATCAGGTCGACCAGGTTGGTCCCGCCGCCGAGGAACTTCGCCCCCGGCTCGGTGGAGATCGCGCGGACGGCGCTCGGCACGTCCGGCGCGCTCAGGTAGGCGAAGGTCTTCACGGCGCCGCCACCTCCCTGATGGACGCGACGATGCCGTTGTAGGCGCCGCAGCGGCACAGGTTGCCGCTCATGCGCTCCCGGATCTCGTCGTCCGACAGGACCACGTCGGTGTCGCACAGGTGCTCGGTCACGGCGCTCGGCGCGCCTGCCGCGTGCTCGCTGAGCATCCCGACGGCCGAGCACAGCTGCCCCGAGGTGCAGTAGCCGCACTGGAGGCCGTCGTTGCGGATGAACGCCCTCTGGAGCGGGTGCGCCTCGCCCCCGTCGGCCAGACCCTCGACGGTGGTGATGTCGCGGTCGTCGTACTGGACGGCCAGGGCGAGGCAGGAGTTGATCCGCTCCCCGTCCACCAGCACCGTGCAGGCGCCGCAGGCGCCTTGGTCGCACCCCTTCTTGGTACCGGTCAACCCCAGTTCCCCACGCAGCGCGTCGAGCAGGCTGACCTGCGGTGACAGGTCGACCTTCTCGGTCACGCCGTTGACCCGCATTCGGATCTCGACCACGTTGCAGCTCCGTTCATGGCGTACCCCACTTGGGTGCCACGTTAATAGAACGGCGTCCACTTAACAACAGGCCAGTGTCCTCTTATCGTCTCAGGTGGCCTGGCGCGCCCGGTGGTGCTCCTCGGCGATGGCCGCGAACTCGTGGACCAGCGGGCTCCGCCGGGAGGCGTCCCACGCCAGGCAGACGTGCGACGGGCCGATGTCGTAGACCGGCACGGACGTGAGGTCGCGGCGGGTGTGGAAGCCCGCGACCGACAGCGGCAGCACCAGCACCCCGGCTCCCGCGGCGACCTGGTCCAGCTCCTCCTCCACCGTGCGCACGGCAGGCGCGGCGGACCGCCGCCCGGTGCGCCGTTCCGCGGCGGTGTCACGCCATTGCGGCACCGAGTCCGGGTCCTGCACCAGGTGCTCGTCGGCGAGGTCGGCGATGCCGACGGACGTCGCCCCCGCCAGGCGGTGGCCCACCGGCAGCACGACCGCGCGCGGTTCGGTGAACAGGGGCCGCAGGTGCAGCCCGCGCTGGTCCACGGGCAGCCGCACGAAGCTCACGTCCACCCGCCCGTCGTGGACCACGTCGGTCTGGTCGTGCGGGCCGGTGCGCACCACGTCGACGGTGAGGGAGGGGTGCCGCGACGCCAGCACGCGGATCGCCGCCGACACGACCAGCCCCGGCACGAACCCCACGGTGAACCGGTCGGCCCCGCGCGCCACCCTGCCCACCCTGCGGCGCAGCGCGTCGGCGTTCGCGAGCAGCGGTCTGGCGTCGGTCAGCAGCTGCGCGCCCGCCGGGGTCAGCTCGGTGCCGCGCTTGTCGCGCAGGAACAGCCGGGCCTTCAGCTCGCCCTCCAGCGCACTGATCTGGCGGGACAGCACCTGGTGCGCGACGTGCAACGACTCGGCGGCGCGGCGGAAGTTCAACTCCTCGGCGACCGCGACGAAGTACCGGAGTTTCCGCAGGTCGACGTCCACCACCACCTCCATGCGCTCCTCGGCCAGGGTAGCCCGGCGGGGGAGCCGCACCCGGTGGCACGCGGCCGAACGGCTCAGCGCCATGCTGCTCGGAGTGATCGAGCGATCACCCGTAGGCACCACCGCGCATCGGCACCACCCGCCGCCGCGCACGGCCTTTCACCGTTTTTGCCATTCGGTGCGGCGCTAGTCCTCGGTCGCGATCAGGCCCGTGATGAACACCAGGGTGAAGCGGTGGACGGCGGGCACGAAGTCGGGGCACCCGCGTGCCAGCTCCGGTTCCGCGGCGTAGAGCGCGGCCAGCTCCTCCGACGGGTGCGAGACCTGCCACAGCGACGCCGCGAAGCAGGCCAGCGCGCCGATGACGTCGAACCCGCGCTCGGGCCCGACCTCCGGCACCACCCGGCCCACCAGCTCGGCCAGGGACTCGGCCGCCTCCAGCAGCTCCACCTTGAACGACCGCAGCGCGCTCGTGGACACGTGCCGTTCGAGGGTCAGCGGGGCCTGGGTCAGCAGGTCGCAGAGCAGCGGCCGTTCCGCGAGGGTGCGCGACAGGACGTCCGCGACCAGCCGCGGCGACCCGTCCACCACGCCGTCGAGTTCCGCGTGCACCGCCCGGTTCCACTCGCTCCACGCGTCGGCCCCGAGGCTGAGGTAGATCTCCTCGCGCGTCTCGAAGTACCGCAGGATCGCCGACTTGTGCACACCCACCGCCGCGGCGATGTCACCGAGGCTGACCGACCGGACGCCGCGCTCGACGGCCAGCGCGCGAGCGGCGGCGCGGATCGCGTCGTAGCGCTGCTGCTTGTGCTCTGGCCTGCGGGCCCGCAGGAACGTCGGTGTGCACTCCACCGGGGCAGGTTAACCGACCCTCACCTCCGCGAGGGCCGAGATCGCGGCCGTTTCGGCAGCGTGCAGGCCCAGCAGCGCAGCGCCCGTGCGGCGGAAGACCTCTCCCGTCGCGGCACCGTCGAACGGCGGCTCGGCGGTGTGGGCGGCCCGCAGCTCCCACAGCTCCGCCGCGGCGGTCGCGCGGTCCTCCGCGCCCTCGTCGCCGCGCGCGACCCCGTTCGCCACCGCGGCGGTCAGCTCCCGCAGCCGGGCGAGGACGGGCACGTCCGCGGGCAGCGCCACCTCCGCCAGCTCGTGCCACCGCTCCGCGATGCCGCGCCAGCGCACCGCCTCGTCGGCGAGCGCGGGGACGTCCAGCAGCGCCGCCGCCTCGTCCAGGAAGTCCGCGAACAGCGGTCGCAGGTTCCCGCCGGTCATCCCGGCCGGTTCGACGCCCTCCCACACGCTCAGCAGCGCGCCCGTCAGCCCCACCCCGTCGGCGAACACCCTCGGCCACGCCTTCGCGGCGCGCTCGTCGGTCATCATCCGGCCCCACTTGCGCCACGCGGGCAGCCCGAAGGAGTCCGACGGCCTGCCGAGGTGCTCCACGACGTCGGCCAGCCCGGCCCGGACGGCGTTCCGGACGTCCACCTCGCGCGGTTCGTCGTCGACGACCAGCAGCGCGTTGCGGAACGTGCCCACCCGCGCCCGCGCCCGGTCGAGGTCGGCGCGGTCGACGGTGAGCGGCGCCAGGTTCCGGTCGTCCACCAGCACCCGGCCGCCGCTCTCGCCGTAGACCACGATCGAGTGACCGCCGAACCCGTCCAGAGCCTCGGGCAGGTGCCAGTAGCCCACGTGGTACCGGTCCGGCCACACCAGGCACGGCCTGCCCCGCTCCAGCTCCGCGGTCAGCCGCTTGGCCGCCCCGGCGCCGCCCGCGGTCCGGTGCCGGTCGACGGCGATCCCCAGCCGCTCCACGGTCCGGTCGACCCGCCTGCCGAGGTACTGCCACGTGTTGTCGAAGCCCACCCCCACGACGCGGCCGCCGTCGTGGGAGAACTGGAACAGGATGTACCCGGCCCCGATCCCGCCGCCGATCCCGAACAGCAGGGCCTCGGACAGCCCCTCGAACCCCCGGTGCGCCAGCAGTGCGGCCAGGTTCGCCGAGTCCGGGTCGGTCCCACCGCGCAACGTCCAGCCCGTCATCCCGTTCCGCTCCTCCGGTAGCCGTGGAACTGGCATTGTGGACCTGATTAGCCGTCTCCGTGGAGGTCAGCCGTGTCCGGACTCGAAGTCACCGTCGCCGCGCCGCTCGACACCGTGTGGAAGGCGTTGCGGGACGAGGAGGTGGTCCGCCGGTGGCACGGGTGGGACTACGACGGCCTCGACGCCGAGGTCGAGCAGATCTACTTCACCGACGTCGTCGAGGACGGTCACGTCCTCGCGCTGAGCGGCGGCGACCGCTTCCGGCTGACCCCGTCGGGCGAGGGCACCGCGGTCGTGCTGGACCGCGCGCCGCGCGGGGACGACGCGGACGCCTTCCACGACCTCGTCACCGAGGGGTGGACGACGTTCCTCCAGCAGTTGCGGTTCGCCGTGGAGCGGCAGCCCGGTGCGGAGCGGCGGACCCTGTACTTCTCCGGCGACGGCCCGGCGACGACGCTGCTGGAGACCGTCGACCTCGACGGGGAACCGTGGTTCCGGTCCGCCAACCAGGTCGGCGTCACCGTCGACGCCTGGGGCGAGGGCCTGCTCGTCCTGGTGGACGCGCCGTCGGCCATGGCCGTGCTGAGCACCTACGGTCTGGACGACGAGGCGTTCGCCGAGCTGGAGGCCCGCTGGACGGCGCTGTGGGCGGCGCGCTAGAGCGGGGCGCGGGTCATCCTGTTCGCCAGCGTGGACATCGTGTAGGCGCCGATGCCCAGCACCACCTCCAGCGCGTTGCGGCGCGTGTGACCGTTGCGCAGGAACGCGGTGAGCGTGTCGTCGTCCACCTCGCCCCCGGTGCGCAGGACCTCCAGCGTGAACGTCCGGAGCGCGTCGAGCCTCTCGTCCGGCAGCGGTCCGCCCCCGGTCAGCGCCACCACCAGGTCCTCGTCGGCGTCCAGCGCGCGCAGCTTCGCCGTGTGCACCGCGACGCAGACGTGGCAGGGGTTGCGGGTCGCCATCGTCATGACGACGACCTCGCGCGCGACCGGGTCCAGTGTGGACGCGTCGAACAGTCCGCTGCTCCTGAGGAAACCGTCGAGCAGCTCCGGTGACTCGGCCATCCTGGCCACCGCGGGGGGCAGTCGCCCGACCCTGGTCTCGATCGCGGTCATGGTCTTGCGCGCGGCCGGTGGCGCGGTGTCGGTGGTGTGGTCGGTGAACATGGCGCACTTCCCCTAGAATCGACAACGTGGTTGACCAAACCGTAAACCTGGTTGTCGAGTTTTGCAATGGCTGAGCCGGGGTTCGAGCTGCCGCTGCTGCTGTTCGCGGGCTTCCGCTCGCTCATCGACCGCCTGCACGCCGAGTTGGCGCTGGTGGGGCACCCGGACGTCCGGCCCGCCCACGGCTTCGCCATGCAGGCCATCGGCGTCGGTGGCGCCACCGCCAGCGACGTGGGGCGACGGCTCGGGATCTCCAAGCAGGCGGCCGGGAAGACGGTGGACCGGCTGGAGGTCCTGGGGTACGCCGAACGCGTCGACGACCCCGTGGACGCCCGGCGGAAGCTGGTCCGCCTGACGCCGCACGGGATCGACGCGCTGGAGCGGTCGGCGGAGATCTTCGACCGGTTGCGGGGGGAGTGGGCGGAGGTGCTGGGGGAGCGGCGGTTGCGGGACCTGGAAGGCGGGTTGCGCGCGGTGGTGCCCGCGGACGGGTTCCGGTTGGACGTCGCCGGGTGGTTCGGCGGGTGATCGAGCTGGTGCGGTCGGCCACCGCGCGGTTGGTACGTGGAAGGCGGTCCGGTCGTTCGCGTCGTGGGTGTGGCCGGTTGTGCTCGGGGCCCCTGGATCCGGCCCTTCGACCGGGGTGAAGGGCAGGGGGTGACCACCTGCCCGATCGGAGAGGGCGCGGGGCGCGTCCCCCGAGCGGAACCGGTCACGGCTGGGTGGGTCCACTGTGGATTCCGCGGGCACGGCGTCAGGCGTCGGTGGCGGGGACGAGCACGACCTTCCCGGCCACCGTGCCGGACTCGGCGAGCGTGAGCGCCGCCGCGGCCTCGGTCAGCGGGAACGTCGCGGCGACCTGTGCGGTCACCGTGCCGGCTGCGAGCAGGTCGAACACGCGGCCCAGGTCCTCGGGCCGGCCTGGAGCGGAACGCCGCCGTGCGGCGTACGCCCGCCCAGATGTTGTAGAAGTGGCGTTGCGGCCGTTGGGGAGGTGGTTCCACCACGGCAGCCTGCCGATCAGCTTGAGCACGGGGAGCCGCTTCGACCCGCCGTCGTCGCGGGGGGAGGCGCTGCCGTAGGACACGAGCGTCCCGCCCTTCGCCAGGAGTCGGAACGAGTCGACCACGCCGGGACCGCCGACGTGGTCGAACACCGCGTCGACCCCGTTCGGTGCGAGCGCCCGCACCCGTGCCGGGAGGTCGGGGGTCCGGTGGTGCGCCCAGCCGTCACGGTGTCGTGGTGGCGTGGCGACGCGGTGCCGATCACCCGGATACCGGCGTGCCGGGCGAGTTGGACGAGCGTGGAGCCGACGCCGTCGGGGACCGGCACCAGGTCGGCGGCGTCCAGCACCACGTGGCTCGCCAGGGCTCGGTCTTGGTCAGCGCGGCGAGGCGCCCGCCCACCAGTGAGGGCGACACGCCCGCGCCGACGGCGGTGACCGGTCGGCTCCACGACGCCGGGGAGGACGGTCTCGATGGTTCGCGCCATGGCGTGCTGCTCATGTTTGTGAGTGGTCACATACTTCTGCGGGCGTGCAGGAACGCGGGTGGGGCACGGTGTCGGGGGTCAGGAGGGGTGGCGCATCCCGGCCGTCAGGACCCTGGCCCAGTTCGCGTCGACCGCGCCCAGGTCGGCGGCGACGATCAGGTGGCAGAGCTGGCCCAGGGCGATGAACCGCTGCACCTCGGCGTCGCCGCCGCCGGACAGCTCCTTGGCGTGCTCGACCACGGACGCGTAGCCGCGCCGCACCGCGTCGCGGATCTCCGGGACGTCCGACGCGCTCTGCGCGTGGATCTGGAGCATCAGCAGGTCGCGGTCGGCGATGAGCCCCGCGTACGCGTCGCCCATCGCCTCCAGCACCTCGGCGGGCGTGCCGTCCGGCACCTGCTCCGCGCCCGCGGTGAGGGCCTCGCGGATCAGCAGGTAGCAGCGGTCGAGCGCGGCGGTGAACAGGCCGAGCTTGCCGCCGAACAGCCGGAGCACGTACGCCTGGGAGATCCCGGCGGCGTTCGCGACGTCCGTGACCGGCGTGGCGTGGTAGCCGCCGCGGCCGAAGACCGCCACCGCCTTGGCGACGACCGTCGTGCGACGGGCGTCGGCGGTGGAGCGGGGTGTCTCGGTGAGCGACATGTATGTGAGTGCACACTTACAACCGTTGCCGGTCAAGTCACCGGGGAAGTGGCCGGTCACGCGGGTGCCCCCACCCGTCCAAGGACACCCACGTGAGGCCGAACGGCGGCAAATGTCACCCGATCGTGTGGCCCACGCGCGGTGGCGCTGTGCTTAGGGCTTGCGGCCGACCGCGCCGACGATGCAGTACGACACCTGGTCGAGCGGCTTGATCTGCGGGCCGTCCGGCCACCACTCGGCGCACAGCGTCAGACCGGGGTCGATCAGGTCGAGGCCGGGGAACATCGCCAGGATCTCGTCCCGCTTGCGGAACACGCCGGTGCCCATCGGGCTGTGCAGGAAGGTCTCCTCCATGCGCCGGGCCAGCTCGCTGTGCTCCTCGGTCTGCGGGTCGTAGAAGTGCGACAGCCCGACGTAGGAACCCGACGGCAGCGCGTCGACGTAGGCCTTCATGATGTCGGCGGGGGAGCGCTCGCCGTCGTAGTGGTGCAGCGTGCCCATCTGGAAGAGGGCGACCGGCTTGTCGAAGTCGATGTGCTTGCGCACGACCTCGTTCTCCAGGATCTTCTCCGGCTCGAAGATGTCCTCCGCGGTGAAGTGCGTCTGGTCGTTCTCCTCCAGCAGCGCCCGCCCGTGCGCCAGCACCACCGGGTCGTTGTCGACGTAGACGACCGTCGCGTCGGGCTGGAGCCGCTGCACGACCTGGTGGGTGTTCTCCGCCGTCGGCAGCCCGGAGCCGAGGTCGAGGAACTGCGTGATGCCCGTCTGGCTCGCGATGAACCGGCTCGCCCTGATCAGGAACGCCCTGTTGTCCCACGCCAGCGTCGCCGCCTCCGGTGCCACCCGCTGCACGCGCCGGAGGACCTCGCGGTCGATCTCGTAGTTGTCCTTCCCGTAGAGGAAGGCGTCGTAGACCCTGGCGATGCTCGCCTTGGTCGTGTCGATGTAGACGGGTGCGGCAACGTCCGACGGGGACGGGCTACCAGGCATCTGGGGCCTCACAGAGCGTTGTTTTCCGGGGGAGTGTGTGCACCGGATCACAGTGCACCTAGCGTAAGCATATGGGCTCGAAGTGCGAGCATCAGGCACGAAGTTGACCTTGGGGACAGGCGGTGTACGTTCGGTTACCGGGCTTCGAGGCCTTCGCTGAGCGCAACCGCTGTTCGGGTGGACCGGCTGTCACGGGTGGACGCAGGTGCCGGGAATCGCAGGAGGACGGTTATGACCACGGTTGATCCCGCTGCCTCGTCCGGTGGACCTACCGCTCTGCGGATCGTCCTCGGGGCCCAGTTGCGGCGGCTGCGCGAGGCCGCCGAGATCTCCCGCGCGGACGCCGGATATTCGATTCGGGGTTCCGAATCGAAGATCAGCAGATTGGAGCTCGGCCGGGTCGGTCTCAAGGAGCGCGACGTCGCCGACCTCCTCACGATGTACGGCGTCACGGACCAGGCCGACCGCGAGACGTTCCTGGAGATGGTCAAGCGGTCCAACCAACCGGGCTGGTGGCACCGGTTCAACGACCTCATGCCGGACTGGTTCCAGGACTACGTCGGACTGGAGGAGGCGGCCACCCGCATCCTCACCTACGAGCTCCAGTTCGTCCCCGGCCTGATGCAGACCGAGGACTACGCGCGCGCCATCGCGAGCCACGGCAGACCGGACTCCGCGGGGCAGGACGTCGAGCGCCGCGTCCGCCTCAGGATGAACCGCCAGAGGATCCTCAACAGGCCCGGTGCGCCGCGGCTGTGGGCGGTCGTCGACGAGTCCGTGCTGCACCGCCCCATCGGCGGACGCGACATCATGCTCGCCCAACTGGACCATCTGCTGGACCTCACCAAACAGGCGCAGATCACTCTTCAGGTGGTGCCCTACCAGCTCAGCGGTTACGCAGCGGAGGGGCCGTTCACCATGCTCCGGTTCGGTGAGCCGGAGCTGCCGGACCTGGTCTACATCGAACACCTCGCCGGTGCCCTCTACCTGGACAAACGTGACGAGGTGGAGCTCTACAGCCGCGTGTTCGACCGGCTGACCGTAGACGCTCTGACCCCCGACCGCACCCGCCAGATGCTGGCAAAGGTGCGCGCGGAAATTTAACCCGATCGGGCTACCCCTCGCATCTGCACGTGCATTTACCCGTGCGAAACTGGGTGCTACGTTCTCTGCTCAGCCAGATGCACGTGCAGATGCACCTCTGAGGCTTCTGAGGGTGGTGTCGTGGAGAACGAGATCCGCAACGGCATGCCGGCGGCGCAGCTCGCCGGTACGACGTGGACGAAGAGCAGCTACAGCGGCGCCGTCGGGAACTGCGTCGAGGTGGCGGCACTGGCCGGCGGCGACATCGCCATGCGCAACTCGCGCTTCCCCGACGGACCAGCGCTGGTCTACACCCGTGCCGAGATCACGGCATTCCTGGCAGGCGCCAAGGACGGCGAATTCGATGACTTCACCAGTTGACACCACCGAGCGGGCTGAGGTCCGCCTGCGCGAACTCATCGCGCGCGGCTTCCAGTTCCTGCACCCGACCGACGCGCGCGGCGAGCTGGCCGCCGTGGTCGGCGTCCGGGCGCACGACAACGTGATCGACGTGGTCCGCCTGCACACCGAGGACGACGCCGTCGCGACCCGGATGCCCGCGGACGAGCAGAACGTCCTCGCCCCGGCCAGGTTCTCCTGGCGACGGCGCGGACCTGCGTGTTCTGTCCTGGACGAGCTGTTGGAGCTCCCGGACGACAGGATCGCCTGACCGATCTGCTGGGATAGCACCCGTGTCGGACGGTGTGAGGAACGGAAGAGCGGTCGAGACCTGCGTGGTCAACGCCGCCGAACTACGCCAAGCACGAGCCACGGTCTGCTTGACCAGACCAGAACACCACGGCCGAACCCGCCCCTCAGCGGTCCGCCCAGCAGCCTGGGGCAGACCAGCGGCAACAGCCCGGCCGTAGGAGCACTCGCGACTCACGCCGCGAGAGAAGGCCGCAGGTCGAGCGACTGAGGGGTTCGCTCGACCCGAGGCCGCACAAGACCTGCTCCCCGCGGCGCCGGTGGGTTGGTGGGCACAACGCCCGCCGGCGCCGCACATCTCCCACCAACGCAGAGCACGCCAGAGCAGAGCACACCAGGGCAGAGCCACCGGTGAAACAGGGAACAAGGCGAGACAGGGAACAAGGCGAAGACAGGGGCACGACGCAGCGGGAACAATTGGCCGATCGCCCCAGGATCGACACAACGGGCCGACCCACCGCGAACTCGGGCTGACCGGCCACCAACACGGGTTGACCTGCTGCGAACACGGGCTTGACCCACTGCGAACTCGGGCCGACCGGCCACGGGACGTGGCCGATTTTACTTGGGGATTTGACCCTTGAACTAGTGATCGGGCAGGGCTTCACCACCTGCCCCCAAGCCCGATCAAGGGTCGGATGAGGGGCCCCCAAGTCAAATCGGCCACAGCACGCTGGAAGCCGCAGCCACCACCGCTCCCACGCCGGAAGCCGCCCTCAAAGCCGGAATTCGCAACAGGGGCCACAACACCCCTCACCCAGACCCCCCGAACAACCTCCCCAACTCAGCCGGGGCCACAACCTCCAACTGCCCGTAGGTACAGGACGCGGGCTCCCGGTCCCACCGGAACCGCACCAACCGGCTCATGTGCCGGAACCGCCCCCCGGCCACGTTCTCGTACCGAACCTCGGCGACCCACTCGGGCCGCAACGGCTCCCAGGACAGGTCCTTCCCCGCACTCCACCGGCTCTGCCCACCGGGAACCCGCCCGGACGCCGCCCCGGACGCGCCTGCCTCAGCCCACCCGCGCCACGGATGCCCCTCCAGGGCGTCCCTCCGCAACGGCTCCAACTCCTCCACCAGTTCCCTCCGCCGAGCAGCCGTGAAACTGCTGGCCACCCCCACGTGGTGCAGCACCCCGTCCTCGTCGAACAACCCCAGCAGCAGCGAGCCGACCCCCACCCCGTCCTTGTGCCACCGGAACCCGGCCAGCACGCAGTCCGCGGTCCGCTCGTGCTTGACCTTCCACATCACCCGCCTGTCCTGCTCGTAGGGCGCGTCGGGCTTCGCCACGACCCCGTCGAACCCGGCCCCCTCGAACCGCGTGAACCAGTCCCGCGCCACCACCGGATCGGTCGTCAGCGGCGTCAGGTGCACCCGCGCCAGGTCCCCGTCCACGACGTCCGCCAGCAGGGCCCGCCGCTCCGAGAACGGCAACCCGGTCAGGTCCCGGTCCCCCAATGCGAGCAGGTCGAACGCGACGAAGCTCGCGGGTGTCTCCTCGGCGAGCTTGCGCACGCGGGACGCGGCGGGGTGCAGGCGGAGCTGGAGCGAGTCGAAGTCGAGCCCGGCGCCCGTCACCACGACGATCTCGCCGTCCACCACGCACCGCCGCGGCAGCACCGTCGACAGCAGGTCGACCAGTTCGGGGAAGTAGCGGGTCAACGGCCGGTCGTTGCGCGAGCCGAGTTCGACCTCGTCGCCGTCGCGGAACACCACGCAGCGGAACCCGTCCCACTTCGGCTCGTACGACATCCCCGGTGCCTCGGGCACCTCGGGAACGGATCGCGCGAGCATCGGCTTCACCGGCGGCATCACGGGCAGGTCCACGAGTGGAGAGTAGGTCGACACCCGCGACCGCACCGCCTGGAAGCGACGCGCCGATCGGGCTGCCCCGCCCGTCCGTTACCCGGTCAGGGGAACCGTGACCCGTTCGTAGCGGACGGTAACGACCTGCGCGCGCCGCCGATGGTCAGGCATACGAACGTCCGTTGAGCGTCTGGAGTGCACGGTGATCGAGAATTCGGCGACGGGACTGGTGAAGTTGGACGCCGAGGTGTCCGTCACGGTCACCCGTGAGGAGCACCACCAGCTCGCGCTGGCCCGCTACACCGTGACCGACGGTCAACAGCGGCACGTCGCCGTCGAACTCGCGTGGTGCACCATCAGCTCCGGCAAGTACCGCGGCGAACGCGGCATCGAGGTCCGGCTGGACGGGAAGCGCGTCGGGGAGCTGACCCACCTGATGTCCCGGCGCTACGCCCCGCTCGTCACGCAGGTGATCGCCCAGGGCGGCCGTCCCGGCTGCACGGCCACCGTCCAGCGCGGCGCGAGGGGCCTGGAGGTCGTGCTGAGCCTGCCCCGCCACGGCGACGGCGTCCTCCCGCTGCCCGCACAGGCCCCGACCGCCTTCGTTCCGCCCGCACCGCCCGCCCCGACCGTCTTCACGCCGCCCGCGCCCGACCCGACCGCCTACGCGCCCGTCGGAGCGCCGGTGGCCCCGCTGCCCGCGCGGCCCACGGGCCCGTTCTCGAAGCACCGTCCGGCGTGGATCGTCGCGGCCGTCGTCGGCCTGCTGGTGGTCATCGGTCTGGCCAACGGCGGCACCGAGCAGCCGTCGACCACCAAGACCGCGGCCGAGGCCTCCACGACGACCACCAAGGCCGCACGCACCACGACCACCACCACGGCACCGCCCACCACGACCACCACGACGACGACCACCACGACCACCACCACGACGACGGTGGAGCAGCCCGTGGTGGCACCCCCGCCCGTCACGCAGCAGCCGGCACCCAAGCCCGAGCCCGCACCCGAGCCCGCTCCGGCACCGGAACCCGCCCCCGCCCCCGCGTCCGACTGCGACCAGAACTACTCCGGCTGCGTCCCGATCGCCAGCGACGTCGACTGCGCGGGCGGCAGCGGCAACGGCCCGGCCTACGTCAGCGGTCCGATCCGGGTGATCGGCAGCGACGTCTACAAGCTCGACAGCGACAACGACGGCATCGCCTGCGAGTAGCGGGGCCGGGAACGCGGAGCACCGCGGGACCCGGACGGGTCCCGCGGTGCTCGACGTCCACACCCGGTTCTACGGGTAGCTGACCACGTAGCTGACCTGGTTCGCCAGGTTGGCCGTGGCACCCACGTTGTTGATGACGTTGGTGATCGTGCCGACCCCGCCGAGCGAGACCGCCACCAGGTCGCGGAACTGGACGCCCGGCTTGTTGGGCACCTCGAACCCGCGACTGGCCACGACGGCCGGGTTCGCCTGGAAGAACGCGTAGCTGCCCAGCCCCCACGCCTGGTGGGTGTTGACCGAGTCCGCCACCTTGTACGCCGCCCAGCCCTGGTTGCCGTTCCCGCTGCTCCAGGAGGCGTTGTTCGGCGGGTCGTACGGCAGTTCGTTCTGGTAGAAGTACGTCTTGCCGCCGTTGCCGTTCCAGATGGTCTGGTACTCCTGGTAGTGCTCGACGAACAGGCCGTACATCGTCACGTCGTTGCCGTTGACGACCAGGCCGTTGGCCGCGGTGTTGAGGTTCCACGCCACGTTCGCGCCGTGGTCCGCGCGCCACAGCCACATGTGGTCGCCGATGACGTTGTTGCTGTTGACCCGCAGGCTGACCGTGGCGCGGCCGAGCGTGCCCGTGCCACCGATGCGGATGAACAGGTCGTGCATCGAGGTCGGGTTCGCCGAGTGGTTGGCCGACGACCCCGCCTGGCCGATCTCGACGAGGACCGGGGAGTTGACCGGACCGGCGTCGACCAGCAGGCCCGCGAGCTTCACGCCGTCCACGTCGGACACCGAGATGGCCGCGGTGCCGTTGTCGGGCAGCAGGGTGGCCAGACCGAGGCCGAGCACGACGGTGTTCGGGCGGGTCACCCTGATGGACTCGCTGAGGTGGTGGATGCCGGGGGTGAACAGCAGGTTCCGGCCCGCCGCCAGCGCGGCGTTGACGGTCGCCGTCGAGGAGCCCGGCTTGACCACGTAGAACTGGCTCAGCGAGATCGACTCACCGGCCGGGGCGCCGTTGCCCCAGGTGGTGCCGCGGGAGTTGTTCCGCAGCGCCGGGACGAAGACGTTGTACTCGCCCGCGCCGTTGAGGTAGAGGAACGGCTTCTCGCGGACCTGCGGGGTCTGGTCGATGGTCGTGTGCGAGGGGTTCGGGAAGTGCTGCGGCGGAGCGCCGTTCGTCCCCTGGAACACCATGTTCCACACCGAGCCCGACCAGCCGCCGTTGAGGTCGCTGTTGCGGGTGTAGAACTGCTGCTGCGAACCGGACTCGATGACGCCGTCGATGCGCGAGTCGGCGATGAAGCCGCCCGACGCCCAGCCGTCGCCGCCGTTCCACAGCTGCGCCTGGCCGCGGAGGTGCATGCGGCGGTACGGCGCGGCCTGCGACACGGCCCAGCGCTCGATCTGCCCGGCGGGCAGCGTCACCGAGAGGTTCTCGGCGGAGCGCCAGAAGTTCTGCGTCGCGTTGCCCTTGTTGTTCGGGTTGTCGCCCTGCTGGAGCCAGTCGGCCTCGACGCGCACGTGGCCGTTGAGGTTGACGTCGTCCGGCGAGAGGCCCAGACCGGCGACCTGGGTGTAGAAGCCCAGGTTCACGTCGGCGGTGTAGCTGCCCGGCTTGAACAGCAGGGCGAAGCGCTCAGGGCCGAACTGGTTGGTGTGCTGCTGGTTCGCGACAGCCGTCAGCTTCGCCTGGATCTCACCCGCGGGGGTGCTGGGGCTGAAGACCGACACGTTCGGACCGAAGTCCGGGTTGCGCGGGTCGGTCACGGGCACGTCCACGGTGCCACCGACGGTGTTCACCGAGAACTCCCAGAGGGAATAGCCGTAGTTGGTTCCGCGCACCGTACCCAACACGCGCACGTAACGGCCAGTCCCGCTGACGTCGAAACCCTGGTTCCCGCCGGTTCCGGTCGTCGTCGTGTGGACGGTCGTCCACGTCGACGCGTTCTCCGAGACCTGGACCTGGAACGACCTGCCGTAGGCGGCCTCCCAGCTCAACCCGACCCTGCACACCGTTTGAGACGAGCCGAGGTCGACCTGCAACCACTGCGGGTCGGCCGCGGTGCTCGCCCAGCGGGTGCCCGCGTTGCCGTCGACGGCCGCCGAGGCGGGCGTGCCCGCGTTCTCGGTCGAGGACGCCGTGGCGGTCTTGTTCAGCGCCGAGTTGGCCGAGCCGCAGGTCGGCGGCGGGGGGTTGCCGCCCTGCGTGCCCAGGACCTGGAACTCCCACAGCGAGTAGCCGTAGGCGGTGGCACGGGCGGTGCCGAGCACCCGGACGTAACGGCCTGTGCCAGTCACGTCCAGGGTCTGCGCACCGCCCGTGCCGGTGGTCGTCGTGTAGATCGACGTCCAGGTCGAGGCGTTGTCGGAGGTCTGGACCTGGAACGACCGCGCGTAGGCGGCCTCCCAGTTGAGGACGACCTGGTTCACGGTCGAGGTGGCGCCGAGGTCGACCTGGAGCCACTGCGGGTCGGAGGCCGCGCTGGACCAGCGGGTGCCCGCGTTGCCGTCGACGGCGGCGGTGGCGGGCGTGCCGGCGTTCTCGGTCGAGGACGCGGTCACCGGCTTGCCCTGCGACAGCAGGACGGGCGCGGCGTTCGCCGGTGGCGCGGAGTCGGTGGAGGAGAGGGCGCCGAGCAGGGTCGCGGTGGCGACCACGAGCACGGACAGCCTGCGCAGGGAGCGGCGGGGGGACGGTGATGACGCGACAGCGAGTCTCATGTTCCTGCCTGTCGGAATGAGGAGACGGCCAGAAGCCCGGGGGAGGGCAGGGTTGTGGGCGCGTTTCGACCGGCCTGCGTGGTCCTCCACGGTCGGCCGGCCATCCTGAGAGAGCGCTCTCTCGAAGTGGTGGAACCGGTCCCGGAACCGGTTCCAGTGGTGTTGTGGTGGAGTTAACAGCTCCGAAATTCGGTCGTCAAGGTTCTCTCCCGAGTTTCCCGGACCGGTACCGCGCGTAGGCCGGAAGGCGCAGCGGAAGCCGGGCGAACGGCCGAGCCCGAGCCACCGCCGACGGCCGGCGTTGTCGGATCGTGACGCTGTTCTCCGTTATCCGGCCGTGCGGTTCCAGTCGTTCGGGGACGTGCGTCGCGCCCTCGCCGGTACCGGTCCCGGTTAGCATCGCGCGTGGTCCACGGAGAGGGTGTCGCGGTGCAGGTCGAGGAAGGCCCGAGCGGCGTCGAGCGCCTGGTCCGCTCTCCCTGGCCGCGGCTCGGGCTGCTGCTCGCCCTCCTGGCGACGGCGATCGGGCTGGCGCTGACCGGAGGCGTCGACGCGGTCGAGGCGGCCAAGGCGTGGGTCGCGGACCTCGGCGTGCTGGGCCCGGTGGCGTTCATCGTCCTCTGCGCCGCGGCGACCACGTGCTTCCTGCCCGTCTCCGTCCTGTGCGCCGTGGCGGGCCTGCTGTTCGGCCCCGTGCTCGGCGTCCCCGTGGTGTGGGTGGGCGCGGTGCTCGGCGCGGCGGGGTCGTTCCTGGTGGGGCGCGGACTGTCCAAGGACGCGGTCGAGCGGCTGGCGGGGGAGCGGATGGCGAGCGTCAACGCCCTGCTCGACCGGTACGGCGCCGCCACCGTGTTCGTGCTCCGCCTGCTGCCGCTGGGGCCGTTCGCGCTGCTCAACTACGTGCTCGCGGTGACCAGCCTGCGGCTGCGGGGCTTCGTCCTCGGGACCGGCGCGGGCATCGCGCCCGGCGTGGTCGTCTACACCGCGCTCGGCGGCACGGCAGAGGACCCGACGTCCCCCGTCTTCCTGTTCTCGGTCGCCGCGCTGGTGGTCATGACCGTCGTGGGTGCCGTGGCCGCCCGCCGCGTGGCGAAGCGGGCCGCCGGGGTCGAACCGGCTCCGCAAGAGACCGCCTGACCGCCTGACCGGCGATCCGCGCCTGTTCCGCCGCCGTTCGGTCGTCCTCGTTGGACCGAACGGTCCCCGCCGTGCGCGAGGGGTGACCCGGCGGTCGCGCAACCGTTGACGTAGCTGTAGCGCGTCTGTAACTCTTGCTCAACTCGACGCAAAAAAGTTGCATGATCTTGGAAATTACTAGCAGAGCTTCGTAATTCCGCCTGGACGCCGATTCATCCCCGACGACCGGTCATCCCCCTGCCCCTGACCGGCAGCCCTCCCACCGGCATGTCCAGAGGTGTCTCCCTCCCCTGCAGAGAGGACAGCGATGAGAACCACAAGCCTGATCACGCGGCTCACCGCCGCGTTGCTCGCGAGTTGCCTCGTGGCACTCGCCGGGCCGGGCCTTCCGGCGCACGCGGCGCCCGCCCAGGAGAACGCCCTGGGCGCCCGGCTCGCCGCGGCCGCCGTCTCCGTCTCCGCCAGCAGCGCCCACGGGGAGTACCCCGCGGCCAACGTGAACGACGGCAACCAGGCCACCTACTGGGAGAGCGGGGGCTCGTTCCCCCAGTGGATCCAGGCGGACCTCGGGTCGTCGGTCGCCACGAACAAGGTCGTGCTGAAGCTGCCGACGGGGTGGGAGACCAGGACGCAGACGCTGTCGGTGCAGGGCAGCACGAACGGCAGCGCCTTCTCCGACCTCGCCCCGTCAAAGGGCTACGTGTTCTCCCCGTCGAGCGGGAACACCGTCACCGTCGACGTCGCCGCCACCACGATCCGGTACGTGCGCGTGACCATCACGGCGAACACCGGGTGGCAGGCCGGTCAGCTCTCGGAGTTCGAGGTCTACGGCCCGACCGGCGGTGACACGCAGGCGCCCACCGCGCCGACCGGCCTCGCGTTCACCGAGCCCGGCACCGGCCAGATCCGCCTGACGTGGAGCGGCTCCACCGACAACGTCGGCGTCACGGGCTACGACGTCTACGCCAACAACTCGCTGCGCACCAGCGTCGCGGGCAACGTCCTCACCTACACCGACACGCAGCCGGGCACCGCGACGGTCGCCTACCACGTGCGGGCGAAGGACGCCGCGGGCAACCAGTCGGCCAACAGCAACACCGTGACCCGCAACGGGACCGGCGGTCCCGGCGGCACGAACCTGGCCGTGGGCAAGCCGATCACCGCGTCCTCGTCGGTGTTCACGTTCGTCGCGACCAACGCGAACGACAACAGCACCGCCACCTACTGGGAGGGCGCGGGCGGCTCGTACCCGAACACCCTCGCGGTGAGCCTCGGCGCGAACGCCGCCGTCGACTCGGTCGTGCTCAAGCTCAACCCGGACAGCTCGTGGGGCACGCGCACGCAGAACATCCAGGTGCTGGGCCGCGAGCAGAGCGCGTCCGGCTTCACGAACGTGGTGCCGGCGGCGAACTACGTGTTCAACCCGGCGTCGAGCAACATCGTGACGATCCCGGTCGGCGGCGCGTCCCTGGCCGACGTCCAGCTCCGGATCACGTCCAACACCGGCGCCCCGGCGGGTCAGATCGCCGAGTTCCAGGTCGTCGGCGTCCCCGCGCCGAACCCGGACCTCACGATCACCGGCGCCTCGTGGTCGCCGAACGCCCCGGTCGAGAACGACGCCGTCACGCTCTCGGCGGTGGTCCGCAACGCGGGCGCGGTCGCCTCCGGCGCGACCAACGTCAACTTCTACCTCGGCACGACGAAGGTGGGCACCGCCACCGTCGGCGCGCTGGCCGCGGGCGCCTCGGCGACCGCGTCGGTCAACGTCGGACCGCGCGACGCGGGCAGCTACCCGCTGACCGCCAAGGTCGACGAGGCCAACACCGTCATCGAGTCCAACGAGACCAACAACAGCTTCGCGGGCTCCAGCCCGCTGGTCGTCACGCCGGTCGCCAGCTCGGACCTGGTCGCGGTCGTCGGCTGGACACCGGGCAACCCGTCCGCGGGCACCGCGGTCGCGTTCTCGGTGGCCGTCAAGAACCAGGGCACGGTCGCCTCGGCGAGCGGCGCGCACGGCATCACCCTCCAGGTGGTCAACTCCACCACCGGCTCCGTCGTGCGGACGCTGACCGGCTCCTACAGCGGCGCCATCGCCGCGGGCGCCACCACGTCCCCGGTGAACCTCGGCTCCTGGACGGCCGCCAACGGCAAGTACACCGTCAAGGTCGTGCTGGCCGACGACGCCAACGAGCTGCCGGTCAAGCGGCCCAACAACACCAGCGAGCAGCCGTTCTTCGTGGGGCGCGGCGCGAACATGCCGTACGACATGCTGGAGGCGGAGGACGCGGCGGTCGGCGGTGGCGCGGCCGTCGTGGGCCCGAACCGCAGGATCGGCGACGTCGCGGGCGAGGCGTCCGGCCGCAGGGCCGTCACGCTCAACTCGACCGGCAGCTACGTCGAGTTCACCACCAGGGCGAGCACCAACACGCTCGTCACCCGCTTCTCCATCCCGGACGCGGCCGGTGGCGGCGGCATCAACGCCACGATCAACGTCTACGTCAACGGCACCTTCCACAAGGCGCTGCCGCTGACGTCCAAGTACGCGTGGCTCTACGGCCCCGAGGCCGGTCCGGGCAACTCGCCCGGCGGCGAGGCGCGGCACATCTACGACGAGGCCGCCACCATGCTCAACTCGTCGTTCCCCGCGGGAACGAAGATCAAGCTCCAGAAGGACGCGGCCAACACCACCAACTACGCGATCGACTTCGTCAACACCGAGCAGGTGACGGCGATCCCGAACCCGGACCCGGCCAAGTACGCCGTGCCGACCGGGTTCGGCCACCAGGACGTGCAGAACGCCCTGGACCGCGTGCGGATGGACACGACGGGGAACCTGGTCGGCGTCTACCTGCCCGCGGGCGACTACCAGACCGCGAGCAAGTTCCAGGTCTACGGCAAGGCCGTCAAGGTCGTCGGCGCGGGCCCCTGGTACACCAGGTTCCTGGCACCGTCCACCCAGGACAACACCGACGTCGGCTTCCGCGCCGAGGGCACGGCCAACGGGTCGTCGTTCGCGAACTTCACCTACCTCGGCAACTACACGTCGAGGATCGACGGGCCGGGCAAGGTGTTCGACTTCGCGAACGTGGCCAACATGGTGATCGACAACATCTGGGTCGAGCACATGGTCTGCCTCTACTGGGGCGCCAACACCGACTACGTGACCATCAAGAACTCCCGCATCCGCAACATGTTCGCCGACGGCATCAACATGACCAACGGCAGCACCAACAACCACGTGGTCAACAACGACGCGCGCGCCACGGGCGACGACGCCTTCGCCCTGTTCTCCGCCATCGACGCGGGCGGCGCGGACATGAAGGACAACGTCTACGAGAACCTGTCCACGACCCTGACCTGGCGCGCGGCGGGCGTCGCGGTCTACGGCGGCTACGCCAACACGTTCCGCAACATCTACATCGCGGACACGCTGGTGTACTCGGGCATCACGATCAGCTCGCTCGACTTCGGCTACCCGATGAACGGCTTCGGCGCGGACCCGCCCACGAAGTTCGAGAACATCTCGATCGTGCGTGCGGGCGGACACTTCTGGGGCGGTCAGACGTTCCCCGGCATCTGGGTGTTCTCCGCGTCGAAGGTGTTCCAGGGAATCCGGGTCAGCGACGTCGACATCGTCGACCCGACGTACTCGGGAATCATGTTCCAGACGAACTACAGCAGTCCCGGCAACCCCCAGTTCCCGATCAAGGACACCATCTTCACCAACGTGTCGATCTCCGGCGCGCAGAAGAGCGGCGACGCCTACGACGCGAAGTCCGGCTTCGGGCTGTGGGCGAACGAACTGCCGGAACCGGGCCAGGGCCCAGCGGTGGGTTCGGTGACGTTCAACAACCTGCGCCTGAGCAACAACGCGCAGGACATCAAGAACACGACGTCGACCTTCACCATCGTCCGCAACTAGCGAGCTGACCAGCAGCGGCCGGTGACACCCAGCACACGGGTGCCACCGGCCGCTCCGTGCCGTGGACTGGCGGACCTGGTAGTTCGAATTCAACTGGCGGACGCTGCCGTGGTCTGGCGGGCCTCGCGGTTCGAATTGATCCGGTGGACGCTGCCGTGGTCTGGCGGGCCTGGTGGTTCGAATTGAACCGGCGGACGCTGCCAGGGACTGGCGGCCCCGACGGTGCTCTCTCGGGGGCTTGGACATCCCCACCCCTGGCGGCCCCCGGCTCGAAGCATTCCTCACACCCTTGAGGTTGTCCCCAGGAACCGGACACCGGGGTTTCATGCCGCGAGGACGAGACCTTGACGATAACCGACACGGACTTCGTGTGGAGTGCGGTAGTCGAGTGTCGAATGTAGACGGTGGTGG
>NZ_DBNGPQ010000190.1:0-10928 GCF_057122925.1 Umezawaea sp.
GCTGCCGGGACACGGCGCTGCGCCCACCCCGGCACGCGTACGAGTTCGTCGACGAACCCCACTCGCAGGAGGTACCGGCAATGCCCGCCCGCACCCGACCGTCTCGGCCCACCGCCCGGATCGACCGGCGCACCCGCTCCTCGTCCCCCACCGGTCTTCGCGCCGCGGTGCTGACCACGATCACCGTCGCCACCGCGCTGCTGCCCACCGCGACTCCCGCCGTCGCGGCGCCGATTCCCTTCGACACGACCATGTCCACCCCCGGCGCCGGAACGTTCGAGATCCCGGCGGAGGTCACCGCCGTCACCCTGACCGCCTGGGGAGGCGGCGGTGGCGGAGGGGGCAGCGCGGGCGTGGACTCCGGTGGAGCGGGCGGGGGTGCGGGCGCCACGCTGACCTGCACTCTGCGACTGGCCCCGCACACCGAACCGCTCGTCCTCGCCTACGTGGTCGGTGCGGGCGGCGAGGGCGGAACCGCCGCCGCGGACGAGGGCGGTGCTCCTGGTGGCGGGGGTGGAGGAGCCACCACCGTCGGCACGACCGGGGAAGGCACTGGGCGCGCAACCGTCTCCGTGGTCGCACCGGGCGGTGGGGGCGGGGGCGGCGGTAGCGCCACCGGCCAGGGAGGTGCGGGCGGTCGCGGCGGCGGCGAGCACGGCGGCGCCGGTGGTGCGGCGGGCCTGATCGGCACCGGTGACCTCGACGGCAGCGTCGCCCTGGGTGGGGCACGCGGTGGCGCGACCACGTGCAGCCTCATGTCCGCGGCCAGCGCCAACGTCGTCGTCAACTCGACCGGGCGGGGCAACGGCTCCAACGCCCACCGGCCGGACGGCCGCCTCAACAGCGGCAGCGGCCTGGGAGGACGGGCCACCGCCCTCGGCGGGAGCGGCGGCGACGGCGGGCGTGACCTCGTGACCGCCACCAACGGTGCCGACGGCGGTCTGCGCGTCCAGTACGACACCTGACCCACCGCGGGAACACGGGTCCCACGACCCGATCTCCCTTCCGCACCACAGCGTCGGCGGCACGACCCACCCGCGGCACCACGGGAGGGGACCGGGCCTGGAACCCTCCCCTCGTTCGGGGCACGACCGCGGCGGAGCGACACCCCCTGGCCTTCCGGCCGCGCTCCCGCACCACACCGGGACCCGGCTGCCGGGTCCCGGTGTGCGTCGGGCACCGACTCCCGAGGACGGTTCGCCGCCACCCGTGATCGGCACGGGTGGCGGTGCCGTGCTGTGCTGGTCGGGGCGGCGTGCTCCCAGATCGCCGCGGTTCCAGTGTTCCCCACCGAGACGAGGCCTATGCAGCCCGAACCACAGCACGACCTCCTGACCACCACGGCGCACGCGCCGGACGTGCTCGCGGTAGCGGGCGAGCTCGACACCATGACCGTCGCACCACTGCGCGACGCGGTCACCGCCCTGATCCAGCGGACCCCGGCCGCGGGCACCGCGGTGCTCGACTTCTCCGCCGTGACGCACTTCGGCTCCAGCGGGATCGAACTGCTCCTCCAGGCCCGTGGCGACCTGCTCGCGCGCCGTGCCGCGCTGCGGGTCGTGCCCAGCAGGCAGGTCACCAGGGTGCTCGCGATGATGAGCCTGGACCGGCTGCTGGAACTGCACCGCACCCGCGCGGAAGCCCTCGCCTCGTAGGACCCCGGCGTCACCCGACCAGGTGTACCGAACGCCCGGTCACGCCTGACCGGGACATACTGGACGCCCTCCTCCGCCGGTGACAGGAGCGCAGGATGACCTCGCTCGCCGACACCGCCGCCGAACCAGCGGTCGTGACCGTCGACCCCGTGCGCGCGACGGTGACCGTCACGATCACCGGTGAACTCGACGAGGCCAGGACGACCGGCGTCGCGCTCGCCCGTGCGACGGCCGTGCGCGCCGACACCGTGGTCTTGGACGCCCGCGCGGTGGGGTTGTGCACCCTGGAGGGCGCGCACGCGCTGCTGCTGCTCGCCCAGCACTGCCGCGACCTCGGCCGCGACCTGCGGGTGCTGCCCTCGACAGCGGTGCGCCGGAAGGTGGACGCCCTGGGCGTGGGCGTGCTCATCCCCCTCGTCCGGTCCCCGGACGACGCCCAGGGGACGGGATCAGGATCGGTGCGGGACGGCACGTCGAAGCGGTGACCCGCTGGAGCGCCGCACCACCGCCCCTGGCATCACCCGGCGACGATCCGCGTGGTCACGGCCCGTGCCGCCCCGCGCCGTCCGGACTGCCTCGGTGAGGCGATCGCACGAAGGTCGCGGTGGCGGTCCGGTCTGGTGCGCGGCGGACTCGAACAGCACGCGGGGGCTCGGGACGCGGACCGCGATGGTCCCGGTGTCCCGGGAGAACGACGTGGACGAGCACCGCGGGCACGTCGCCGAACTCGCCGCGGTGCTGGGCAGGCACGGTCACGACCACGAGGGCGGCGAGCACCCGGCCGACGGCTCGTCCGTGGAGGACGTGCTCACCGGTCCACGCCCCGCGGCGAGACCGACGCCGATGTCTTCCGACCCTCCTCGGCACGTTGACCGGAGGTGTACAAAGGGTTGATCGGAGGGGTGGCATGACGGAGCTGCGCGACGGCGTCGGCGTGACCGCGCCGACCCGGCGGATGTCGCTGGCGTCCAGGCCGGAGTCGGTCGAGGTGCGGCGCTGGACCCGTGGCACCCTCTCCGCGCACGTGGACACGTACACGCTGGTCGACGTGCTGCTGATCGTCGGTGAGCTGGTCGGCAACGCCTACCGCCACACCTCCAGCCCCAGGGAGCTGCGGGTGACCAGCTCAGGGGTCGGCGTGCTGATCGAGGTCGAGGACGGGGATGTCGACCACCCGCGGGAGATGGCCGTGTCCGCCGACGACTGGGGCGGCCGGGGAATCCAGGTCTTGATCGAACTGGCCGCCTCGTGGGGCGTGCGCGTCGAGGGCGGCGGCAAGGTCGTGTGGGCCCTGCTGTCGCACGGGGAGGGACCCGCACCGCGTCCAGGCTGAGAAGATCGCCCGCCGGAACCCCTCCCGCGTCCGCACCACCGCGGAATCTCGCTCGACGACCCCCGCGTCACCTGGGTGCCGATAATCCGATCGGGGGAAAAACCTAACAAAGACGTTTGACGTTCTCAAAACTGGATAGGTAGCGCAGTCGGATCGGGGAGGCGTCGCATGGACGGCGGGCCGTGCTTGTTCGTGGTGGCGACGCGGAACCACGCCCACGGGTTCGGGATCACCAGCGTCGTCGGCGAGGTGGACTACGACTCCATGCCGAGGATCCGCAGCGCGATCGACATCGCCGCCGGCAGCGGAACACCGCACGTGCTGGACCTGACCGGCGTGACGTTCTTCGGCGCGGCGGGCCTGCACTGGCTGTCCGACCTGGTCACCGACGTCGACCACGTGCGGGTGATCCCCTCGCCCCAGGTGGCCCGCGCGATGGGCGCCTGCGGGATGCGCCCCGCCGTGTCGCTCTACCCGACGGTGTCCGACGCGGTTCGCGGCCTGACCACCCCCGACGCGCGGCAGGGGACCGACAGCCGCCCCCAGCCGCGCGACCACCCCACGGGCTGACCGCCGCCCGTCCCGCACGACGCAGCCCGGTCGAAGAGGTGGGGCACGTGAACGGCGAACCCGTGATCGACAGCACCGTGGACCTGGACGAGGTCCGCGGCTGGGCGGTGGTCACCGTCTCCGGCACGCTGGACGCGCTGTCGCTGCCCGAGGTGAGGGTGTGCGTCGACGAGGCCATCGGCCGGTCACGACCGCTGGTGCTGGACATGTCCGGCGTCACCTTCATCGGCCCGGCGGGCGTGACCCTCCTGCTGGACACCGCCGCCAGGACCGAGGACCTCCGCGTGGTCGCGTCCCGCCGCGTGCTCCACGTCCTCGACGCGGTCGACGCGCGCGCGGCGGTGGCGCTCCACTCCTCCGTCACCGCGGCGACGGTCCCTGGCCGCCTGCGGCGTCCGCCCGAGCCGCGCACCGGCTGAGGCGTCCGGCCCTCCGTCGAGCGGTGGTCTCAGAGCGCCGTCGGCCACTCGTCCCGACCCCACGTCGTGTCGGGCGGGGTGAAGTGCGCCGCGCCCCGGTCCGCCAGGTACGCCGCCACCGAGGTCGGCACGACGTCCGGGTAGTCCGCGTTGCGCACGTCCCGCAGCGATCCCGTTCCGTCGAACATGGCCACCTGGGCCTGCAACGCCACGCACTGGAACATCGTGGACGCCGTGAACCGCCTGCGCGCGACCTCCTCGCGCAGGTCCCGCAGCGTGCCCTTGCGCACCAGTTCCCACCGCCGCCCGGACGCCGCCTCGACCTCGTCGCGCAGCTCCAGCATCGACAGCCGCTGGCCGACCACGTGCACCTCGCGGCCCGCGGTCTTCGGGTCGAGCGCGATGGCGGCGGTGTGCGCGGCGGTGTCGGGGATCGTGGTGACGTCGATCGGACGCGTGCCCTCGCCCCACAGGGAGAACGTGCTCGCCGCCGGGTCGAGCACCTCGTGGACCGCTCCGAGGAAGTACTCCGGGAACGCGCCGATCGCCACCGACGTGCGCGCGACGCTCGACGTGGCGAACTCGTCGGCGAACACGCGGCGCAGGTCGGACAGCACGTTCACGCCGTAGCCGTAGCCGTGGAGGTTGATCGAGAAGTCCGACGGGACCATCCGGTGCACTCCCGCCCCCTCCGCGGCGCGCAGCAGTGCCCGCTGCCCGTCGATGATC
This sequence comes from Umezawaea sp., assembly GCF_057122925.1. Lineage (NCBI taxonomy): Bacteria > Bacillati > Actinomycetota > Actinomycetes > Pseudonocardiales > Pseudonocardiaceae > Umezawaea > Umezawaea sp. The sequence goes on from NZ_DBNGPQ010000190.1 coordinate 4,707, forward strand.
ACCTCCGGACCGCCCTGCACCGCTGACACCACGACCTCCACGCCGTCGAGGTGCCGCGCCAGCGCGTCCGCGCCGTCCGCCAGGTCGCCGACGCACGGCGTCAGGTTCGGGTGCGCCGCCAGTTCGTCCACGGAGGCCGGTCGAACCAGGGCGCGCACGTCGGCGCCCCGGTCGAGCAGCTTCTCCACGACCTGCCTGCCGAGGCTGCCGGTGGCGCCCGCCACCAGAACCGTCGTCATCGCGGTTGCTCCTTCCCAGGGCCGGGGGCTGCCCGCGTGGCGCTCTCCCCGGTGCAACGCAGGAGCATTCCGCTCGACGGCACGAGCTGGCAAAGAGAACCAAAGTTACTTACTCTGGAGAAGTGACCAAGAAGCCCGGCACTCCCGTCGACGAGGAGAGCTGCCACCGGATCCTGCGCGCGCTCGACATCATCGGGGTCCGCTGGACCGGGCCGATCCTGCTCGCCGGCGCCCGCGGCGCCCGCCGGTTCAAGGACTACCGCGCCCTGGTCCCCGGCATCTCGGACCCGCAGCTGACGCTGCGCCTCAAGCAGTTGCAGGCCCGCGGCCTCGTCGAACGCACCGTCGTCCCCACCACGCCGGTGCAGATCCTGTACACCCTCACGCCCGACGCCGAGGAGCTGGTCTCCGCCCTCCGACCGCTGTCGCACTGGAGCATGCGGAACCTCCCGCACGACGACACCTGAGCCCGTCGGCCAGCCCGCGCACCCCGGCGCGCCCGACAGTCCCTGCGCTCCCGCACGCGCTGGTCACGGCGATCCGGGCTCGGGCCATGCGCCGGACGCATACGGGTGATCCGCAAGTCGCGTTGGCGGTGACCTCGACCGCCGTGAACGCTGAACCGCATGACGCAGCACGAGGGCATCACCAGACGCGGCCTGCTCGGCCTCGTCGGCACCACGGCCGCCGCCGCGGCGGTCCCGCTGGGCGGAGGGAGCGCCGCGGCGCGGACCGCGACCACCGACGTCGCCGTGCGCGTGACGGTCAACGGGACGGCCACGTCGCTGACCGCCGATCCGCGCGAGACGCTGCTGGACGCCGTGCGGGAGCGGCTGGCGCTGACCGGCACCAAGAAGGGCTGCGACCGGGGCCAGTGCGGCGCGTGCACCGTGCACGTCGACGGGCGGCGGGTCGTGTCCTGCCTGACCCTGCTGGCCACGCTGGACGGCGCCGCCGTGACCACGATCGAGGGGCTGGCCGACGGCGACCGCCTGCACCCGCTCCAGCGGGCGTTCATCGACCACGACGGCCTCCAGTGCGGGTTCTGCACCTCCGGGCAGATCATGTCGGCGGCGGCGGTGATCGAGGAGGATCGCGCCCGCACTGACGAGGAGATCCGCGAGCAGATGTCCGGCAACATCTGCCGGTGCAGCGCGTACCCCGGCATCCTGGCCGCGATCCGCCAGGCGCGGACGGAGGAGCGCTGATGCGCGAGTACGTGTTCGAACGCCCCGGCACCGTCGGCGACGCCGTGCGGCGCGGCGGTTCCGGCACCGCCTTCCTCGCGGGCGGGACCACGCTCGTGGACCTGATGAAGCTCGACGTCATGACCCCCGACCGGGTCCTCGACATCAACCGCCTGCCGCTGCGCGGCGTCGACACGAAGGGCGGCGGACTGCGGATCGGGGCCCTGGCGCGGATGAGCGACGTCGCCGCCGATCCCCTCGTCCGCCGCGGCTTCCCGGTGCTGAGCCGGGCGCTGGAGCTGAGCGCGTCCGGCCAGCTCCGGAACATGGCCAGCATCGGCGGGAACCTGCTGCAGCGCACGAGGTGCGGCTACTTCCGGGACGTGAGCACGCCCTGCAACAAGCGGCAGCCGGGCAGCGGGTGCCCGGCGCTCGGCGGCGAGAACCGGATGCACGCCGTCCTGGGCACCAGCGACTCGTGCGTCGCCACCCACGCCAGCGACCTCGCCGTGGCGCTGGTCGCGCTCGACGCCAAGGTCCGGTTGCGGGGTCGCGACGGCGCGCGCACCGTCGACCTGCGCGACTTCTACCTGCTGCCGGGCACCACCCCCCACCTCGAACACGACCTGCGGCCCGGCGAACTCGTCACCGACGTCGTCGTCCCGCGTCTCGACTGGGCGCGGCACTCGACGTACCTGAAGGTCCGCGACCGGCGGTCGTTCGAGTTCGCGCTGTCCTCGGCGGCGGTGGCCGTCCGGCGCGACGGCGACACCATCCTCGAAGCACGGGTCGCGGTCGGCGGCATGGGCACCCGGCCGTGGCGGCTGACGGCGGTCGAGAACGCACTGGTCGGACGCCGGGCCTCCGAGGAGACCTACGCGGAGGCCGCCGCCACCGCCGTGGACGGCGCCCGCCCGCTGCGGCACAACGCCTTCAAGCCCGAGCTGATGAAGCGCACCCTGATCCGCGCCCTGCTGGAACTGGAGCAGACCCGATGACCGCCTCCCCCATCGGCCGCGAGACCGATCGCGTCGACGGACCCCTGAAGGTCACCGGCGGTGCGCGGTACGCCGCCGACCACCGCCCCGAGGGCCTGGTGCACGGGCACCTCGTCCAGGCGACCGTCGGCCGGGGAACCGTCCTCGGCATGGACGTGTCCCGCGCCGAGACCGCACCGGGCGTCCTCGCCGTCTTCACCCCGTTCCGCCCGCTCCCCCTCAACCCCCCGAGCCCCCAGCAGAGCGGCGAGAACTACAGCGCGTTGCAGGACACCGCCGTGCGGTTCCGCGGCCAGGTCATCGGCCTGGTCGTGGCCGACACGCCCGAACGCGCCAGGGACGCGGCCTCGCTGGTCACCGCCGACTACGCCGTCACACCGTCGCGGACCTCGCTCGCCGACGGGAGCCCCGGCGTGCCGCAGGGCGTCGTGCAGAAGCTCGCGCCGGGCGTCACGTCCATCGACGCCGTGCTGGCGTCGAGCCCGGTCACCGTCACCACGTCGGTCTCCCAGCACGCCCAGCACCACATCGCGATGGAACCCCACGCCACGACCGCGGTGTGGGTGGACGACCAGCTCACCGTCTACTCCGGAGCGCAGGCGCCGCAGCGGGCCGCGGCGACGATCGCCGCCCGCCTCGGCGTCGACCCCGCGAAGGTACGGGTGATCTGCCGCTACACCGGCGGCGGGTTCGGCCAGCGCTCACCGGTGTGGAACGAGGCGCTGCTCTGCGCCGCCGCCGCCCGCGCGCTCCGCCGCCCGGTTCGGGTGGTGCTGAGCCGCGAACAGGTGTTCACCGCCATCGGCCACCGGGGGGCGGTCCGGCAGACGATCCGGCTCGGCGCCGACACCGACGGCAGGCTCCTCGCGCTGCGCCACGACAGCGACGGCGAGCTGCCCGCGGCGGGCGGCTGGCAGATGATGCCCGGCCGCGACACGTCGGCCGTGTCCTACCGCACGCCGAACATCCGCATCGACCAGCGACTGGTCACGTTGGACACCCCGCCGACCTGGTCGATGCGCGCACCGGCCGAGGCGCCCGGCACGTTCGCCCTCGAAACCGCGATGGACGAGCTGGCCGTGCTCACCGGCGTCGACCCGGTGGAGCTGCGACTGCGCAACTACGCGACCGAGGACCCGGTGGAGGGCCGCCGCTTCTCCAGCAAGCACCTCGACGAGTGCTACCGGGTCGGGGCCGAGCGGTTCGGCTGGGATCGGCGCCAGGCCCGCCCCCGGTCCCGGACCGACGGCGACTGGCTGATCGGCCTCGGCACGGCGAGCGCGATCTACCCGGCGTGGCGCCAGTCCGCGTCGGCGCGGGTGCGGTTCCGCGACGACGGACGCGTCGCCGTCTCCTCGGCCACGTCCGACCTCGGCACCGGCGCCCTCACCGTGCTGGCCGTGGTCGGCGCCGACGAACTGGGGGTGCCGGTCGGCACCGTCGAGGCGGAGCTCGGCGACTCCGCCCTGCCACCCGGCGGTGTCGGGGCGTACGGGTCGAGCGTCACGACGAGCACGGTGCCCGCGGTGCGGGCGGCGTGCCGGGCGGCGGTCGAGGCGCTCGTCCGCGCGGCCGTGGACGAGCCGCGGTCCCCGTTCGCCGGGTTCGACCCCTCGACCGTGCGCTACCGGCAGGGCCGGGTCGAGGCGCGCGGCCGGTCGGTCGACTTCCACACCCTGCTCCGGACCACGGGCGTGCCGCAGGTCGAAGCGGTCGCCACCACCGAGCCCGACACCGCGTCCCCGTACCGGTTCCACTGCTTCGGCGCCCACTTCTGCGAGGTGCGGGTCCACCGGCTGACCGGTGAGCCGCGGGTCGACCGGTTCACGTCGGTGTTCGACGTGGGACGGGTCGTCAACGCCAAGGCGACCCGGAGCCAGCTCGCGGGCTCGATCATCTGGGGCGTCGGGCACGCCCTGATGGAGGCCGACCCGATCGAGCCGGACGGGAGGTTCGCCGCGGCGACCATGGCGGACTACCTCGTGCCGGTCCACGCCGACACGCCGGCGATCGACGTGCACTGGCTCGACCGCCCCGACCCCCACATCAGCGAGTTCGGCGCGAAGGGGTTGGGCGAGATCGGGCTGGTCTCGGCCGCGGCGGCGATCGGCAACGCCGTGTTCAACGCGACCGGGATCCGCGTCCACGACCTGCCGATCACGATGGAGAAGCTGTTGTGAGCCCACCGGTCATCTCCGCGGCGGCAGCGCGGATCGTGCCGCGCAGCCAGGAGTGCATCGGGTCGGACTCCAGCCGCGCGTGCCACACCATCCCGTAGGGGAAGGCGTCGAACTCCTCCGGAGCCTCGACCAGCCGCACCCTCGGGTGAGCCGCCAGCTGCGACTCGGCCAGCCTCCGGGGGAGCGTCGCCACGAGGGGTGTTCCGGGCAGCGGTGCGAACGCCGAGCCGAAGCTCGCCACCCGCACCGCCGCCGTCCGGCTGTGCCCGAGTTCCTGGAGCCACCGCTCGATCATCGGCTGCTCCCGCTGGACCAGGGTGATGACCACGTGGCGGGCCCCGGTGTAGTCGGCCAGCGAGAACCGGTCCCGCACGGGGTGCTCGTGGTCCACCGCGCAGACCACGTCGTCGGTGAACACCTGCTCCCAGCGCAGCGGAGCGGCCGGTCGCAGCACGGACAGCGCGATGTCGGCCCGACCTCGTTCGAGGTCCGCGAACGTGTCGTCGTCCCTCGGCTGGACGGAGACCTCCAGGTCGGGAGCGGCCAGGAACAGCCGCGGCAGCAGGTACGGCCCCAGCGTCGCGGTGGTGTAGTCGGTACCGATGATCCGCACGACCCCGGTCGCCGTGGACGGGTCGAACCCCCGCCCCGCGAGGAGGCCCTCCAGCCGCGGCAGGAGCAGCGCCAGCTCGTGCTGCACCTCCCGCGCGCGGGGCGTCAGCTCGTACTCGCCGCCCGACCGGACCAGCAGGTCGTCGCCGAACAGCGCGCGCAGCCGCCGCAACGTCCGGCTCATCGACGACTGGCTCAGGTGGAACCGGTCGGCGGCCCGCGTCACGTTCCGCTCCTCCAGCATGAGGGAGAGGGCACGCAGTTCGTGCAACAGCCCGAGATCACCATGCGCCATGCGCCCAGTATGCCTCCGCGCACCGGTGCCGCCGCGCACCGTCCACCGTCCTCAGAGGACTCGAGGGGGCGAGCCCGGTGAAGGCGGTCACCGCTACGACCACCAGGACACGGGGGTGAACGCGTCCGAGGCGCGGTCCGACGACGCCAGGTGGTCGCGACGCGACACGATCGCGCAGGTCACGACAGCTCAGTCCAGCAGAGCCATCACCTTCGACACGCGGATCCGGGTCGTGGATCTCCCGTCGGCCGCGATCGGCGAGGACAGGTTGCCCGGCACGCCGGAGTCGGTTACCCACGCGGACGCCGTGACACCGCCCTGGCCGTCGCCGCCGGAGCACGGCGACGGCTTCACGCCGTACTCGTGGTCGTCGGGCACCTGGCACAGAGCGATGGAGCAGCAGGACGAGAGCTAGTCGTCGGTCCCGGTGACCGTGACGGTCTCCCCCGCCTCCACGAGCCCGCTCTCGTTCGAGGCCGACAGGGTGAGGTCGTTGCGCAACGCGACCCTGTCCAGATCCCCTGAGGTTGGTCCGCGGACACCTCCTGTGGAGCTTGAAGAAGTCGTTCCGCCAGTACGTCGACACCGGCCTGACCGGCTGTCCCGCCACCGGCAACACCATCGCCGCCGCGGACGGCGCGGAGATCACGAACGTCGACGAGGTCGTCGGCGACCGCAGGCCCAGCCCGGACGGCATCCCCACGAGCGCCT
>NZ_DBNGPQ010000191.1:0-6152 GCF_057122925.1 Umezawaea sp.
CCGCCAACGCCATGAATGCACGATCCAGCCGTGCCGCGGCGTGCTCATCACTGGCCAATAATCAACCTTTCTTTTGATCAATGCATTGGTTGATTAATACGGTAGAAAATCAAGTACGGAGTGTCAAGAGATGACGGAGTGCGAGATCAGCGCGGTCGGCGGATGATGGCGCGCAGCTTGTCCAGCCGCGTCGAGATCTCGCGCTCCGCACCGTGATTCGTCGGGCGGTAGTAGTCGACCCCCACCAGATCGTCTGGCGAATACTGTTGCGGCACAACGCCGTCTGGATGGTCGTGGGCGTACCTGTAGCCGACGGCGTTGCCGAGCTTCTGGGCGCCGGAGTAGTGACCGTCGCGCAGGTGCGCGGGCACCGAGCCGATCGCGCCCTTGCGCACGTCGGACATGGCCTCGCCGATCGCGGTCGTCACGGCGTTCGACTTGGGCGCGGTGGCCAGGTGGACGGTGGCCTGGGCGAGGTTCAGCGCGCACTCGGGCAGCCCGATGAGCTGCACGGCCTGCGCCGCGGCCACGCACGTCTGCAAGGCGGTCGGGTCGGCCATGCCGACGTCCTCGCTGGCGTGGATCACCAGCCGCCGCGCGATGAACCTCGGGTCCTCGCCCGCCTCGATCATCCGCGCCAGGTAGTGCAGCGTCGCGTCCACGTCCGACCCGCGCAGCGACTTGATGAACGCGCTCGTCACGTCGTAGTGCTGGTCGCCGTCGCGGTCGTAGCGCACCGCCGCGCGGTCGACCGTCGCCTCCAGCAGCGGCAGGTCGAGCACGCCGTCCTGCTCCTGGAGGGCGGAGTCCGCCGCGGCCTCCAGCGCCGTGAGCGCCCGCCGCGCGTCGCCGCCCGCGAGCCGCACCAGGTGGTCCTCGGCGTCCGGCGCGACCGACACCCGGCCCCCGAGGCCGCGCTCGTCGGCGACGGCCCGGCGCACCAGTTCGCGCACGGCGTCGTCGGTGAGGGGCTTCAGCTGGAGCACCAGCGACCGCGACAGCAGCGGGGAGACGACGGAGAAGTACGGGTTCTCCGTGGTGGCGGCCACCAGCAGCACGATCCGGTCCTCCACGGCTCCCAGCAGCGCGTCCTGCTGGGTCTTGGAGAACCGGTGCACCTCGTCGATGAACAGGACGGTCTGCTCCCCCGACCGCACGAGCCGCTTGCGCGCCTCGTCGATCACCGTCCGCACCTCCTTGACGCCCGCGGACAGGGCGGACAGCGCGGAGAACCGCCGCCCGGTGGCCCGCGACACGAGGGTGGCGAGCGTCGTCTTGCCGGTGCCGGGGGGCCCGTAGAGCATCACCGACGCGGGCGCGGCACCCTCGACCAGCCGCCGCAGCGGAGCGCCGGGCCCGAGCAGGTGGTCCTGCCCGACGACCTCGTCCAGCGACGCGGGCCTCATCCGCACCGCCAGCGGGGCGTTCGCCGCGATCCGCGCCTCCCGCTCCTCGGGGGTGGCGCCGAACAAGCCCTCGTCGAACAGCCCTTCGTTCACGTGTTCGAACCTACCGGGGAGGTCCGGCAGGACGCGAAGTCGCACGGTGGGTGTTCGCCCGGACGCGGATAGTATTGGGTCCCGGCCGGTGCCGGAGACGGCTCGGGCGCGGGGCGTTGGCTCCCACGCCCCGGCGGGGCCGTTGGAGGGCTGACTGGTGGCGAGCGAGCGGGAGCGGTACCTGGCGGGCCGGGAGATGACCGCGGTGGGCAAGACCGCCGACGTCGTGAACCGCGTGGCCGAACTGCGGTCCATCCTCGCGACGGGCGTCGCCAGGCCCGCCCGCGTCGACCTCCGCCTGCTGCGCAAGCGGGCGTGGATCCCCCCGCTCGACCTGGGTGACCTCGCCGAACCGCGCCGCGCGCCGACCTGGCGGGAGTTCGAACCGGCGGGTCAGGGGGCGCTGGGCAGGCTGTTCGGCCGCGCGCGGCACCACCGGGGGCTGGCGGCGGCGAGGGCCGCGTTCGACGAGGCGGTCCGGCGCCACGACGAGGAGGAGGCCGAGCGGGTGCGTCGGGTCGCGGAGCTCCGCGAGCGGCACGAGGAGGAGAGGAAGCGGGTCGAGAAGGCCGCCGCCGACCACAACCGGGGCCTCGACGAGTTCGGCCGGAAGCTGGCCCGCCGCGATCCGGAGGCCGTCGAGCGGCACCTCGGGCTGGTGCTGGCGGCCGTCCCGCTGCCGTCGGGGTTCCCCAGGCGGGCGGAAGCGGTGTTCACCCCGGAGGCCGAGACGGCGGCCGTTCGGGTGGAACTGCCGCCGCGCGACGTCGTCCCGACCGCGCGGTCCTTCACCTACGATCCCGCGTCCGACCGGGAGGTGCGGGTGGCCAGGTCCGAGCGGGAGGTGGCCGAGCTGTACCGGTCGCTGGTCGGCCAGGTGGTCCTGCTGGTCGCGCGGGACCTGTTCGACGCCGACGAGCACCTGGCGGCCGTGCGCGTCGAGGGTCGCGCGGGGGGCGCGTCCCTGCTCACCCTGGAGGTCGAGCGGGCGGCCTTCGCGAGGGTCGACCTGCGCAGGTTCCCGGCGGAGGTCTGCCTCCGCAGGCTCGACGCCTCCGAGGCGTAGGGCCGTCCGCCGAGGTCACCGCACCCGGACCGCCCCTCGTTGTGCCAGAATGGTGCCCCGTGCCGTCATCCCCCGTTCACGCGCGCGCCGTGCTGCTCGCGGGCCCCTCGGGCTCGGGCAAGTCCCACCTCGCCGCACACCTCGGTTGGCCGGTGTTGCGGTTGGACGACTTCTACCGCGACGACGACGATCCGCTGCTCCCCCGTGACGCCACGGGGCTGGCGGACTGGGACGCGCCCGACTCGTGGGACACCGCCGCCGCAGTCGCCGCGGTGGTCGAACTGGCGCGGACCGGCCGGGTGGAGGCGCCGACGTACTCGCTCAGCGAGAGCCGCCGGACCGGGTGCCACGCCGTGGTGCTGGGGGACGCGCCCGCGTTCATCGCCGAGGGCCTGTTCGCCGACCGGCTCGTCGAGGAGTGCCGGGCCGCCGGGGTGCTCGTGGACGCGATCGTGTTGTCCCCCAACGCGTTGGTGACGTTCGCGCGGCGGTTCGTGCGGGACGTGGCCGAGGCCCGCAAACCCGTCCCGGTGCTCGCGCGACGAGGACTGCGACTGCTGCGGGAGCAGCCGGACGTCGTGCGCCGCTGCGCGCGGGCGGGCATGCGGGTGGTCGGCCCGAAGCGCGCGCGGGCGGAGCTGGAGGCGCTGGAGGCGCCCGCGGCGGTCCAGGCCGCGCTGTGACCGCCTGACAGGCGGAAAGGGCGTCGCAGGCGGTGTGGTGAACGTCCGACACCGGTTGTTGCACTGCTATGGCCACAACCGGTATGTGGCAACTACCGTGACCTGGTGTCCGAAACCATCGCAATGCACATGAGCGACGGCCTGCTGAACGCGCCGACCTCGCTCCTGTTCGTCGTGGTCGCGGTCGTCGGCGTCGGGGTGGCGCTGGCGAAGGCGCGCGGCGACCTGGACGACCGGACCGCGCCCATGGCGGGTCTGGTGGCGGCGTTCGTGTTCGCCACGCAGATGCTGAACTTCCCGGTGCTGCCGGGTGTCAGCGGCCACCTCCTCGGTGGCGCGCTGGCGGCGATCCTGGTCGGACCGTGGGTCGGCGCGCTGTGCGTGACGATCGTGCTGGTGCTGCAAGCCCTCCTGTTCGCCGACGGCGGCGTGACCGCGCTCGGCGCGAACGTCACCAACATGGCGCTGATCGGCACCGCCGTCGGGTACCTCGTCGCCGTGTCGCTGCGCCGGTTCGCCCGACGGGGCAGGGCGGGGATCGCCGCGGTGGCGTTCGTGTCCGCGCTGGTGAACACCGTGGTCGCGTCCGGCGGGTTCGTGCTGGAGTACGCGATCGGCGGCCAGGGCGGCGTGGCGTTCGGCACGGTCGCGGGCGCGGTCCTCGGCGTGCACGTGCTGATCGGCATCGGCGAGGGCCTGATCACCGCGGCGACCGTGTCGGCCGTGACCGCGGTGCGGCCGGACCTGGTGTACCTGCTGCGCGGGACAGAGCAGAAGTTGGAGCTGAGGGCGTGAAGCGGTTCTTCGTCGGGTTCGCGGTCGTCTCGCTCCTGCTGGCCGGGGTGGTGTCGTACTTCGCGAACTCCAACCCCGACGGGCTCGACCACGTGACCGAGGTGCACGGCATCGCGGAGCACGCGGAGGAGAGCCCGCTGAGCGGTTCACTGTTCGCGGACTACGCGGTGGGTGGTGACGACCGTTTCACCGGTGTGGCGGGCATCCTCGGCGTGGTCGTGACGCTCGTGCTCGCGGGCGGGCTGTTCTGGTTGCTGCGCAAGCGCACCCCGCAAGAGAAGTAGTGGGCGCCGGGCACGGGGTCCTGCACCGGGCGGGCGATTCGCCGGTGCACCGGCTGGCGCCGCAGCTCAAGATCGTCGGCGCTTTCGTGGCCGTGCTGTGCGTGGTGGCGACGCCGCGCGAGGCGTTCTGGGCGTTCGGCGTCTACCTGCTCGCGATCGTGGCGGTGTGGCAGGTCGCGCGGGTCCCGGTGAGCTGGTTCGCCTCGCGCGCGCTGATCGAGCTGCCGTTCGTGGTGCTCGCGGTGCTGCTGCCGCTGGTGGGCCACGGCAGGCGCGTGGACCTCCTCGGGGTGGCGGTGTCGGTGGAGGGCGCGCTGGCCGGGTGGAACATCCTGGCGAAGGGCACGCTCGGCGTGCTGGTGTCGCTGACGCTGGCCGCGACGACCGCGCCGCACGACCTGCTGCTGGGCTTGCAGCGGCTGCGCACGCCGTCGGTGCTGATCACCATCGCGACGCTGATGCTGCGCTACGGCGAGGTGATCGTCGGGGAGGCCCAGCGGATGCGGATCGCGCGCATCTCCCGCGGCCACGACCCGAGGTTCCTCTGGCAGGTCGGCGCGACCGCGCGCGGCATCGGCAGCCTGTTCATCCGCTCCTACGAGCGCGGCGAGCGCGTGCACCTGGCGATGGTGTCGCGCGGCTGGACTGGCACGATGCCGGAGATGAGCGGGTCGAGCAGTCCCCAGCCCGTCCGAGTGGTCGAGTCCACGACGCCCGCGCTGCTGGTGGAGCACCTGGCGTACGCGTACCCGGACGGCCACCAGGCGCTGTTCGGCGTCAACCTGCGGGTGCGGCGGGGTGAGCGGGTCGCGCTGCTCGGGCCGAACGGCGCGGGCAAGACCACGCTCGTCATGCACCTCAACGGCGTGATCAGCGGCGGGTCGGGCCGGATCGAGGTCGCGGGCCTGCCGGTGGACAGGGCGAACCTCAAGGAGATCCGCCGCCGCGTGGGCGTGGTGTTCCAGGACCCCGACGACCAGCTGTTCATGCCGACGGCCCGCCAGGACGTGGCGTTCGGCCCGGCGAACTTCGGGCTGCGCGGGGCCGAGCTGGACGAGCGGGTGCGCCGGGCGCTGGACGCGGTCGGCATGGGCGACTTCGCCGACCGGTCGCCGCTGCACCTGTCCGGCGGCCAGCGCCGCCGCGTCGCGCTCGCGACCGTGCTCGCGTGCGACCCGGAGATCCTGGTGCTCGACGAGCCGTCGGCGAACCTCGAACCGGTGGCCCGCCGCGAGCTGGCGGAGGTGCTGCTCGGGCTGGACCGCACGATGCTGATGGTCACGCACGACCTGCCGTACGCGCTCCAGCTCTGCACCCGCAGCGTCGTGATCGACGAGGGCGTGGTCGTGGCCGACGGCCCGACCCGCGAGATCCTCGCCGACACCGCGCTGCTGGCGGCGCACCGGCTGGAGCTGCCCTACGGCTTCCGCCTGGACTAGTGGGCGCCGCCCAGTTCGATGAGCAGCACGCCCGCGATGATCAGCACGATGCCCAGCCCCATCACCCTCGTCAGCGGCTCCTTGAACAGCACCCGCGACGCGACGGCGGTCAGCGCCACGCCGACCGCGGCCCAGATGCCGTAGGCGACACCGACCGGGATGCCCTCGGCGAGGGCGAGGGCGAGCATGGTGAACGCGACGAGGTAACCGCCGCCCACCGGGACGTACCAGAGGGAGCGGCCCTGCGACGCCATGCGCAGCGACAGGGTGGCCGCGACCTCGGTGACGATCGCGAGCGCCAGGTACACCCAGCTCACGACCCGTTCACCCCGGCGCGGGCGTGCGCGGCCTGGGAGCCCAGCTCGACGCAGAGCACACCGCCGATG
>NZ_DBNGPQ010000192.1:0-76025 GCF_057122925.1 Umezawaea sp.
TGCTCGGCGAGCCGCGGCTCGCCGAGCACGCCCGCGCCGACCATCGCCCCCTCGGCGAGCAGGAACAGCTGGGGCGCCAGCGCTTCCGGTAGCCCGGCGGCGGTGACGAGACCCGCGAGGTAGTCCGCGAAGGCCTGCTTGTGCTCGCGCGCGGCCCTCGCCACGACCTCGGACGTGGCGCCCAGCTCGCCGTACCCGTTGACCCACGCGCAACCGCGGAACCCCGGCTCCCGCAGCCACTCCCCCAGCCAGTCGTACACCGCGAGGATCCGGTCGCGGGGGTCGTCGGCCTGCTCCACGAACGCGGCGAGCGAGCCGCGCCAGCGGACGTCCCGCCGCCGCAGGTACGCCTCGACGAGCTGCTCCTTGGCCGGGTACAGCGCGTAGAGGCGCTTGAGCGAGAGGCCGGAGCCGCCGCGGAGGTCGTCCATCCCCACGGCCTGGATGCCGCGCGAGTAGAAGAGGTCCTCGGCCGTGTCGAGCAGCCGGGTGCGTGCCGTGTCGGCGTCGAGGGGCATGGGGCGTCCTAGGGGCTTGCGTCGGGGAACGTGCGTTCTCTAGAGTACTTGGAGAACGCACGTTCTCGTCAGTTGGGAGCCCCACCGTGAGCGATCGACCGCCCCTGCCCCCGTTCACCCCCGACACCGCGCTGCGGAAGGTCCGCGCGGCCGAGGACGCGTGGAACACCCGCGACCCGGAGAAGGTCTCCCTCGCCTACAGCGAGGACTCCGTGTGGCGCAACCGCGGCACGTTCGTCCGGGGCCGCGCGGAGATCGTGGCGCTGCTGACGGCGAAGTGGGAGCGCGAACTGGACTACGCGCTGCGCAAGTCGCTGTGGGCGTTCGCGGGCAACCGCATCGCCGTCCGCTTCCAGTACGAGTGCCGAGACGCCGCGGGCACCTGGTACCGCAGCTACGGCAACGAGAACTGGGAGTTCGACGAGCACGGGCTGATGACCCGCCGCGAGGCGAGCATCAACGACGTGGTGATCGCGGAGTCCGAGCGCCGCATCTTCGGGCCCCGCACCGACGACGAGCCCGACCTGCCCCTGCGGTAGGCCCTCAGGGCCGGACGAACTCCGGTTGGTCCAGCACTCGCAGCCAGCTGCCGTCGGGCTGGCGGCGGACCACCTGGGCGCGGGCGCCGGAGCCGTCCCCCGGCGGTGTCGACGTGAGGGCGATGTCGCCGCTCACCAGCGTGGGCAGCGGCTCCTCCCGCTCGAAGTGCGGCCGGTCGGCCAGCACCCGCTCCCACAGCGCCTGGATCGCCGCGCGGCCGACGGTCCGGCCACCGGGCGGGTAGGCCAGCACGGCCCCCTCCTCGTAGAGCGCCGCCACGCCCGCCGCGTCGCCCGCGTTCGACCGCTCGACGAACAGGCGGGTGATGTCCTCTGGTTCCATCGCTCTCTCGTTCACGCCACCCAGCCTGGTGGCGGTCCGAGCAGAAGTCCAACAGCTACTTCTTCTGACATCTAGAATCACCGGTCATGGACCTGAGGCAGCTGGAGTACTTCGTCGCGGTCGCCGAGGAGCGCAGCTTCACCAGGGCCGCCGAACGCGTGCACATCAGCCAGTCCGGTGTCAGCGCCCAGATCCGCAGGCTGGAACGGGAACTCGGCGCGGCGCTGTTCGACCGGTCCGCCCGCACCGCCACGCTCACCGTCGCGGGCGAGGCCGCCCTCGACCACGCCCGCGCCGCGCTGGCGTCCGCGAACGCCGTCGGCCAGGCGGTGGGCGAGGTGACCGACGTGATCAGGGGCAGGCTCACCGTCGGCATGGTCGTCGGGTGCACCGTGACGCCGCTGTTCGACGCGCTCGCCTCGTTCCACCGCGCCCACCCCGGCGTGGAGGTGTCGCTGCTGGAGGACGGCTCCGACCGGCTCGTCGGGGCGGTGCGCGACGGCACCGCGGACCTGGCGCTGGTCGGCACGGCGGCGTCCACACCGGACGGTCTGGCGGCGGTGACGATCATCAGCGAACGGCTGGTCGCCGCCGTGCCGCCGGACCACCCGCTGGCGGCCCGCCGCCGGGTCACCCTGCGCGACCTGTGCGACCACCCCCTCGTGTGCATGCCGCCCGGCACCGGCCTGCGCGCGGTCTTCGACCAGGTCACCGCGGCGCGGGACCTGCACCCCGTCATCGGGCTGGAGGCGAGCGCCGCCGACGCCGTCGCCGACCTCGCCGCCCGCGGCCTCGGCGTCGCCGTGCTCAGCGAGTCGATGGCCGAGCACCACCGAGACCGCCTGACCGCGCTCCCGATCGCCGACGCCACCACCCCGGCGCTGCTCAGCCTGGTGTGGCGCGACTCCCCCGGCCCCGCCCTGCGGGCACTGCTCTCGCACGCCCGCCGCGCCTTCGCGGCGGACCAGAGCGGCGGAACGGACTGGGCGGACCGGAAGAAGTCCTCCGGGTCGTAGGCGGTCTTGACCTCGCGCAGCCGGTCCGCGTTGTCCGCGTAGTAGGCGGACATCCAGTCGGTGAGCGCCGGGTCGGGGATGTTCGCGTAGGCGCCGCCGGTGTCCCACGGGTGGACGGCGGCCCAGCTCCGGGTGAGCCGGTCGACCGCCTCCCGTCCCCGCCGGGCCGCGCCGACCGGTCCGACGAGGACGGTGTGCTTCACGAGGTAGGTCGCGTTCGGGTGCGCGAACGCGGTGGCGTGCGCCGGAACGCCGCGCGACGGCGTGAAGGCGACCTCGTGCGGCTCGCCGTTCACCCGCCCCCCACGAGGTGCGCCGTCAGCTCCCGCACGGCGTCCTCCGGCAGCGCGCGGTCGAAGAACCCGGTCTTGGCCGCGCACATGCCGGGCCGGACGCGCACGAGCGGGATGCCGACCGGGTCGTGGGCGACGGCCGAGGCCGGGGTCGCCTGCACCAGCACGGCCCCCGCCGCCGACAGGTGCTCGACCTCCACGAGCCGCGGCTCGGCGGCGACCCCGGCCAGGAACTCCGAGAGCGCGTCCGCGGGGGCGGCGCCGACCAGCAGCGCCTCCGGCTCGTCGTCGGGGTGGTCCGGCACGAGCAGCACCAGCTCCAGCGACACGTCGTCCGGCGCGAACGGCGCCCACCCCAGCCACCGGCCGATCAGCTCGGGCGCGTCCCGCGACGGCCAGGCGAGCCGGACGTGCGTGCCGTGGTGCTCTCCCTTCCTCGTGGGTGACGCGACGGTGGCCAGGCCGTGCGCACACGTACTCAGCGCCGGGGGCCGGGGTTCCGGACCGGGTCGAGCAGCCGCGCGGTCGCCGGGTTCGGCCGGCCCCCCAGCTCGACGTCCAGCACCGCGGCCAGCCGCCGGTGGGCGTCCAGCGCCTCGCCCCGGCGCCCGGTCGCCACCAGCGCGAACAGCAGCCGGTGCCACAGCCGCTCCCGCGGCGGGTGCTCGACCACGAGCCCCTTGAGCACGGGGACGAGGTCCCGCTCGTGCCCGAGCGCGAGCCGGACGTCGACCAGCTCCTCGGTGGCGCGCAGCCGCAGGTCGTCGAGCACGACCGCCCTCGGCTGCGAGACCGCCGGGACCGGCACGCCTCCATCAGCTCGCCCCGCCACAGCCTCAGCGCCCCGGCCGGCAGGCGCGCCGCGTCGGCGTCCTCGCCGCGGCCGACGCGGGCGGGCGCTCCGGCCACAGCCCGTCGACGACCCACTCCAGCGGCAGCCTCCGGTTCGGGCGCAGCGCGAGCATCCCCGGCAGCACGCGCGCCATGCGCCTGGCCGGGCGCGGCACGGCACCGCCCGCGTGGACGGAGGGTCGACCCAGCAGCAGCGCAGCCATCGCCGCCCCCACCTGAACGGTCCGTTGTGGACGGAATTCCGCACGACCCCACGCTGGTATGAGCGCGCTCGGCGGGCCCCGGACACACCGCGGGCGAACCCCGTCCCCTGACCTCCGCGGGGGTCACGCCGAGGTTGCGAAAGGAGCGAGCGGCGAAAATTGTCGGTGCCCGTCGCTACCCTCCCGCTCGACACCAGGAAGACCGATTCGCAGGAGGAACCGTGGGCTGGCTCGACGCCGCGTCCGGGTACCAGGTGCGGCTCGCGGAGAACGGCAAGGTCCAGTGCCGCAACGGCAAGGGCAAGCTGCTCTCCTCGACGCCCGCGTCCATCAAGGACGATCCGCAGGTGGTGCAGCTGCGCCAGCTCGCCGAGTGGCTGGCGCGCCACAAGGCCGAGTGCCTGTCCGCCGTGGACGGATGGATGGTCCGCTCACTGCCCGTGCCCACGGCGTTGCTCACCGAGGTGTGGGCCGACGCCGCGTGGGCCGACGCCCTGCGTGACCTGGTCGTCACGGCGGACGGCGGCAGCGGCCCGGAAACGGGGTTCCTGCGGGACGTCGACGCGGAGAAGGGCCTCGGCGTGGTCACCCTCGACGGCGACACGGTCCGGATGAGGCCCGAGGTCGTGTCGATCCCGCACCCGGTCCTGCTGGACGACCTGGAGGAGCTGCGCGAGTTCGGCGCCGAGCTGGGCGTGGAGCAGAAGGCGCAGCAGCTGTTCCGCCAGACGTTCGCGCGCCCGGAGTCGTTCCCGGCGAACCGCGGTGCCGTCGACGACTACTCCGGCGGCAAGTTCGAGCAGCTCAACCACGCGCTGGGCCGGTGCCGCACGCTCGGCTACCCGGTGCGCGGAGGCGAGGCGGTGTACTCCGCGTTCGAGGACGGGCGGATCGTGGAGGCCCGCTACTGGATCGGCTCGGACTACCCCGAGGGCGAGACGTGGACCGGTGACCTGCACTGGACGCTGGAGAACGGAACCGCGGTCCCCCTGTCCGACGTCGGACCGGTCGCGTGGTCCGAGGGTATGCGCATGGCCTCGGCGATCCACGCCGGTCGCGTCGTCGAGGAAGCGGTGGTAGCACCATGAGCAAGGCACTGATCGCCGCCGGAGCCGTCCTGCCCGGTGTCGAGGCCGCGGGGGAAGACCGCGACACCATCACCGCCCGCCACTACACGCACCCCGGTCTCGACGACCGCGTGGTCGTGCGGCTGGTGCCCGCCGTCCTCGGGCGCGCCGAGGACCTGACGAGCGAGTACCTCGGGTTCAGCGCTCCCGTGCGCACCGCCGAGGTCGGCACCGGCAGACGCAGCGCCCTAGGCTTCCCGGCGTGGGCGCTGGTGAACGACCCGGCCAACGCCCACCACGCGCTCAACCTGGTGAAGGACGTCGAGCGCCTGGCCCGCACCGCCCGGTCGCGCGCCGGAGCCGCCAAGGACGGCTTCACCCACCTCGGCGTGATGCTGGGCCGCTCCGCGCCGCACTTCCTGCCGACGTTCTACGAGCAGGCGGGCCGGATCTTCCTGGAGCACGGCAACCCCACGTACGCGGCGAGCATGTTCGGCAAGGCGCGGGAAGCCGAGGAGGTGCACGACCTGGAGGTCGACCAGGAGCGCACCCGCGAGGTGTTCCTGGAGTTCGCGTTCGCCGGGGCGCTGACCGCGAAGGCCCTGTCGGCGCACGCCAAGGGGCTGGCGCGCAAGCACGACGGCGGTTCGGCCTACGAGCTGTTCCTCACCCTGTGCGTCGAGCGCACCCGAGGCGGTCTGCCGCCCTACACCGGGATGCCGGAGGACCTGCGGCGCCTGGCCAAGGTGGCCAAGCTCGACGTCGCCGCCGAGGACGAGCGGCTGCTGCGCGCGGTCCTGGACAGCTCCGCGATCACCCGCGCGGGCGTCGGGTTCTGGAAGTCCTACCGCGAGGCGCTGATCGCACTGGCCACGCGCGACACCGAGGTCCGCCACCTGCTGCTGACGTTCGTGCCCGCCTCGGCCGCCGCGCTCGACACGTGGCTCGGCGTCCTGGAGGCCTGCGGCGCCACCCGCGCGCTGGTCGAGCCCGCGGGCGAGGTGCCGACCGTGCCCGCCCAGTGGCTGTCGTCGGTGCTCGCGGTCCGCGCCTCGGAGTGGCGGTCCGTCGGCCGCTCCACCGCGCTGCTGGACCTGGTGGAGGCGATGGCGGGCAGGCTCGCCGCCGACGCCGTGCCCGTCAAGGCGCTTCAGGGCTGGCGCCAGCGCGAGCTGGACGTGCTGGACCTGCTCGTCTCCCACGACATCCCGCTGACCGCGCCCGACCGCGCCGACCAGCAGTACGACGTCTCCGACTGGCTGTCCGACGAGGCCCCCGGCCGCCGCGACCTGACGGCGCTCGCGGCCTCCGAACGGCTCGCCCCCTCCCTCGGCGGCGGGGTCGTCGCCCACCTCCGCTCCAGCGCCCGGCACGGCGTGGCCGACACCGAGGTGCTGCTGGGCGTGCTCGCCGTGCCCGGTCTGCGGGCGGCGCTGCGCCGCTGGATCACCGGCAGCGCGGCCGGGATCACCGCGTCCGCGCTGCCCGGCCTCGCCACCACCCTGGAGACGCTGGCCGTGGTGCGGCTGCCCGAGGCGTTCGCCGACGTGCCGGAGGCGGCCGAGGCGATCGGCACCACCGACGTCGCCGCCGCCCTGCACACCACGCTGCGCACCGGCCTGTTCGACGAGCTGGGCTGGCCCGCCCTGGAGGAGGCCTACGCCAAGCTGGCCACGGTGGGCGGCAAGAACAACGAGGGCGTCACCGCGTGCGGCGAGGGCTGGCCCGCGCTCGTGCTCGGCCGCGGCGGCACGTTCATCGTCGTCGGCCCGGACGGGATCCTCGCCGAGCACGTCTCGCGCGTCCCCGCCGACACCAAGACCACCTGGTCGTCCACGCCCGTCGCGTCGTGGTTCGACGGCGCCCTGCTGGTGCGCTGGCGGACGTCCGACGGCGAGCGGGCGTACTGGAGCGACGCCCCCGACCAGGTCTTCGCCCCGACCAGCGAGTACCGCGGCTACTACAACAGCGACGTGGACGACCCGTCGATCGCGCTGCCCGACGGCGGCCGGTTCAGCGGGCGGCGGGCCGTGCACCGGGGCGACACGCAGATCCCGGACCCGGCCAAGGCGTTCGGCGACGGCACGACGGTGTGGACCGGGGCCCGGCAGAACCAGCGGTGGTGGTGGCACGAGGTCGACCCGGCCACCGGCGAACTGGGCCGGGCCAGCCTGCCGCGGTTCCTGGAGGAGTTCACCGAGGACGGCACCAGGCTCGCGCTGGCGGACTGCGACCTGCGCCCGGTGGCCGAGGGCACCGGGTCGAGCCCGCTCGGCGCGGCCGACGGCCTGCACGGCTGGCGCGTGCGCCAGGAGGCCGACGGCTCGTGGCTCGGCGAGGGGATCGACGGCCGCCGGGTGCGGCTGCCCAAGGGCTCCCGGACCCCCGAGGGCGTCCTCGGTCTGCCGGGCGGCGGCAGGCTCGTGTTCGCCGGGTCGTACCGGTCGGTGGAGCTGTTCGACGACGGCGGCACGCTGCTCGGCAGCCTGTCCACGAGGGAGTCGCACTCGCCCTACGCGGCGGGCACCCCGTTCCTCGTGCCCATGGCCTGGTGGCACGCGTTCAAGCCCCGCGACGAGGCCGGGTCCGCCGCCCTGCGCGGGATCACCCGCCGTGCGGTGGACGACGTCCTGGCCGCCGCGGTGGCCGAGCTGGACAAGAAGGAGGGCCAGGAGCGCTCGCTGCGCGACCGGCTCACCTCGCTGCTGGGCGGGGAGCGCGACGACCTCGCGCGCGCCGTCACCAAGGCGCTGCCCGGTCTCACCCACCCCGGTCTGATCGCCGGTGTCCTGGACGTGGTCCGCCGTGCCGCGAAGCAGCTGCGCACCTTCCGGGGCTTCGGCGAGATCGCGGTGGCCGCGAAGTCCGTCGACCTGGACGCGCTGGCCCCCGCCGGTCCCGTGGTGACCGAGGAGGAGATGAACGCCGCGCTCGGCTGGTTCGGCGGGTACCGCTCCAGCAGCACGCACGGCGCCAAGGCGACCGCGCTGCCCGAGCTGGTCGCCGCGCTGGCGGGCACGGCGGCGGAGGCGAAGCCCTCGGGGCGCGCGCTGCCCGAGTCGTCCGCCCCGGACTGGTTCGACCACCTGCCGAACCTCGGGGCGCTCGCGCTCCGCGCGGCGTCGCCGCTGACCCCGGAGGAGCAGCGCGCCGCCCTGGTGCTGCTGCTCCGGTCGCTCGCCGACAGCGGCCTGGCCGACGGCGACGGCCGCTGGCGCACCGTCGGCGTGGTCGTGCCGGACGGCACCGCCAAGCCGCTGCACCGCGTCGTGCCGGTGGGCGACGGGTTCATCGCCGTGTTCGAGGAGAACTGGCGGCACAGCCGGGCGAACATCTTCGAGGGCGTCCAGTTCAGCCGGACCCCCGGCAGGTTCGCCCTGCCCTCGGGCTGGCTGCTGGAGACGTCGGCGGAGGTGCGCCCCCGGCTCGCGGGCGAGCGGATCACCCGGTTCCTCGACGTGCTCGCCGAGCGCGGGCCCGCCCCGTGGGTTCCCGACGCCGTACCCGCGCTGGTGGAGCACACCGGGCTGGGCAGCGCCGAGGCGACCCTGATCCTCGCGGGGATGCCGGGTGTCGACCGGTGGGACGCGAACTACCTCGGCACCGCCGACCGCCGTCTGCTCGCCCTGTCCGCGGGCGGCGCCAAGGCCGCCAAGGAACGGCTCAAGAGGCTGACCGACGACTACCGCTTCGCGCTGCTCGCCGCGGCCGTGCCGGAGGACCCGGCCGAGCTGTGGACGAGCGGTCCGGACGTGGCCGCCGTCGCGGAGGTGTGGACCGCCGCGCACGGGCACCGCTCGCCGGTCCCGGACGACGTGCTGGTCGACGCCGCGAAGCTGCTGCCCGTGCCGCAGACCGGCGAGTACGTGACCGGTGTCGTCAACCCCGACAGCACCCCGTGGCTCACGACGGACGCCGACATGCGGCTGGACGGCACGACGCTGCGGACCCAGCGCGGCGACGGTTTCACCAGCGGCACCCTCGTGGCCGTGCCGCAGGTGCTGCTGTGGCTGGCCCAGCGGCTCCCGGCCGGTTCGCCGCTGCGGGCCAGGCTGCCGGAGGCGCTGGAGCTGGCCCGGCAGCGGGCCGCGGACCCCGGTTTCGCCATCGAGGTCGGCAGCTGGCTGTCGCGGGAGAACGTGGGCGGTCTGCTCGGCGGTGACATGCCGGCAGCGGGCGAGGTCGTGCAGCACCGCCCGTGGCTGACCGTCATCGGCATGTCCGACCAGTACTGCCGCCTGATCGTGTGGCCGGGCCGCCTCGGTCCGGCCGACCACGACCTGCTGGCGGCGCTGGTGGAGGTGACGCACACGCGCAGCGTGTTCACGTCGCTGGAGCTGCTGCTGGACGACGCCCTCACCGCCGCGTGCACCGCGACCGCGCCCGAGGGCGTGGACCCCGCGACGTACTTCCAGGACCCGACGGTGTCGGTGCCGCACCTGGTCGGCGAGGTGGCCGCGAGGTTCGGCCTGGACGAGGACGCGGCGGCGCTGTACCTGCAACTGCTGGCGCTGCCGGACCCGACGGACGCGAACGTGGCGCGCTGGACCGGCTGGAAGCCCGCCCGGTTGAAGAAGGCGCGCGCCGCGCTCGGGGCGACCGACCTGGTGCTGACGGCCAAGCGCGCCAGGGCTGGGCGCTCGCTGTTCCTGCCCGGCGGCTGGCTGCCGCTCAGCGCACCGCACCTGCCGCTGGAGACGTGGAAGACCCCGATGTTCGGCTTCACCTCCGTCCCCGCGGGGCTCATCGCCCCGCACGAACCCGTCGCCGCGCTGTTCGCCCGTGCTTGGCAGCGCGTGCTCGACGGCGACGCCCCCGCCTACGAAGAGCTCAAGACCGGAGGACGCAGGTGACCGCCGTCGCCCCCAGGCAGGTTGAACCGGCCGAGGACGCCCACCACGACGAACTGGCGTTCCTCGCCGCCTACGACGACGGTCTCCGGCCGCCGGGCTGGCGGCTCACCCCGCGCGCCGTCGTCACCTACATCGTCGGCAGCGGCGACCCGTTGGCGCTGCCCAAGGGCGTCACCGCGGCAGGCGTGCCGTCGCGCATGGTGATCAGCCCGAAGTTCGTCGGCGAGCGCGCGCTCGTGGAGCGGGCCGTCGTGACGCTCGCAGGCGAACGCGGTCTGCTGCTCGTCGGCGAGCCCGGCACGGCCAAGTCGATGCTGTCGGAGCTGCTGGCCGCCGCCGTGTGCGGCACCAGCCAGCTGGTCGTGCAGGGCACGGCGGGCACGACCGAGGACCAGCTGCGGTACGGCTGGAACTACGCGCTGCTGCTGGCGGAGGGGCCGAGCCCGCGGGCGCTGGTCCCGTCCCCGGTGCTGACCGCGATGCGCACCGGTGGTGTCGTGCGGGTGGAGGAGGTCACCCGCTGCCTCCCGGAGGTCCAGGACGCGCTGGTGTCGATCCTGTCGGACCGGCGCATCGCCGTGCCGGAGCTGTCGGGCAGCGACGACGCGACCGTGCACGCCGCACCGGGTTTCACCGTGATCGCCACGGCGAACCTCCGCGACCGCGGCGTCTCGGAGATGTCCGCGGCCCTCAAGCGGCGCTTCAACTTCGAGGCCGTCGGCCCGATCGGCGACCTCACCGCCGAGATCGCGCTGGTCCGCAGGCAGGCGAGCGCGGCGCTGGAGCGCGTGAAGGCCCCGTTCGCGGTGGACGACGTGGTGCTGGAGGCGCTCGTGACCGCGTTCCGCGACCTCCGCAACGGCGTGTCGGAGGAGGGCTGGGCCGTCGAGCGCCCGTCGACCGTCATGAGCACGGCCGAGGCGGTCTCGGTCGCCACGGCGCTCGGCTTGGCGGGCACGTACTTCCCCGGCGACCGCGACCCGCTCTCCCTGCTGCCGGGCCACCTCCTGGGCGTGGTCCGCAAGGACGACCCCGGCGACGCCGCGAGGCTGCTCGGCTACTGGGACGGCGCGGTCCGCCGCCGCGCCGAGTCGGGCTCGCGCACCTGGCGCCGCATGTGGGAACTCCGTGACGTCCTCGACGCCTGACGCACCGCTGGTGGTGGGCGGCCCCTCGGCCGCCCACCACGGGCCCCACCCCATCCCCCAGCGCGCCCGAGGTCCCCACATGCCCTACCCGCTCGCTCCAGCTCACCACACCCCACCGGCCCCGCCCCGATCCAGCGCAGCCGACTCGAACACCCTGGCTTCTTCCCCACACCGCAACACCTCCCCAACACCCAGCCACCACACCCCGCCTCCCGCACCACACACGACACCGGCCGCGTCCCGACCCGCCGCCACCCACCCGAACACCCGGACCTCTTCCCCGACACCCCGTCACCACACCCCACCCCCCGCGCGACACACGACACCCGCCCCACCCCGAGCCAGCGCCGCCGACCCGACCATCCGGGCCTCCCCCTCACGCCACCGCACATCCCCGACACCCGGCCACCGGTGCGGCACCGCAGCGCCGAAGTCCCCACCACACCACCGTTCTCGGGCCGCCCTGTCGACCGTGTGCGTCCTCTTGACCGTGCGCGCCCTGCCGTCCGACCGATCCCGGCGTGGTCCCGTGTCCGAACCGCTCCCCACCCACCCCGAGGTGCTCACGTGACCTCCACCCCGCTCGCCACCGATCCCGCGGTGGTCGACCGGCTCGCCGACCACCGCACCCCGCACCTGATCGGCGTCCGCCACCACTCCCCGACCCTGGCCGCCCTGATGCCCGCCATGCTGGAGGCCGCGGACCCCGAGGTGCTGCTGGTCGAACTCCCGGAGGAGCTGGGCACCTGGCTGCCCCACCTGGCCGACCCCGGCCTCACGGCGCCGGTGGCGCTGTCCGGCGCGGCCCGCGACGGTGGCGGCCTGGCGTTCTACCCGTTCGCCGACTTCTCCCCCGAACTGGCGGCGGTGCGCTGGGCCCAGCGCAACGGTGTCGAGGTCCGCCCCTGCGACCTGCCCCTGGCGTTGCGCGGCGAGGGCCACGGCAGGGGTGAGGCGGGCCCGGCGCCGTTGACGGACGCGCTGCGCCGCACCATCACCGGCCGCGACGGCGAGGACCTGTGGGACCGGCTCGTGGAGGCCGCCGCGCCCGGTCAGACCGCCGAGGCCGTGCGGCGCGCGGCGCTGCTGGTCGGCTGGGCCCTGCGCAGCGACGCGGCGAGCACGGCCGTCGACCCGTTCGACCTGCGCCGCGAGGCCTGGATGCGGCACGCGGTCGCGCTCGCGGCGGGGCGGCGGTGCACCGCGGTGGTCGGGTCGTTCCACGCCGCCGCGCTGCTGGACGGTCCGGGCGGCGACCCGCGGGAGGAGGTGCCGTCGGGCGACGGCGTGGTCACCTCGCTGGTGCCGTACGGGTTCGAACTGCTGGACGAGCGGTCCGGCTACCCGGCGGGCATCCGCGACCCCGAGTGGCAGCAGGCGGTGTTCGAGGCCGACGGCGACCCGGCGGCCGTGGAGGCCGCCGCCGCGGCGGCGATCGTGCGGATCTGTTCGCGGGTCAGGGAACTGGGCCACCCGGCGGGGCCCGGTGAGGCGCGCGAGACGCTGCGGCTGGCCATCGACCTCGCGCGGCTGCGCGGGCTGCCCGCTCCCGGCCGGGGCGAGGTCGTGGAGGCGGTCCAGACCGTGCTGACCCACGCCGAACCGCTGGGCCGCGGCCGGGTGGTGGCCCGTGCGGCGGGTGACGTCCTGGTGGGGCACCGGACCGGCGTGCTGGCGCCCGGCACCCCGCGCTCGGGTCTGGCGCCCGCCGTGGAGTCGCTGCTGGCCGATCTCCGGCTGCCCGGTCCGGGCAGCCGCGAACCGGCGGTGCTCCGACTCGACCCGCTGCGGTCCGCTTTGGACGCACGCCGGGAAGTCGCGCTGCGCCGGCTGTCCGTCCTCGGTGTGACGTACGCCGAGTCGACCGCGACCACGGGTGTCGGCGGCGGTGACGCGCTCACCACCCGCTGGACCGCCGCCTGGACGCCGTCGACCGCCGCCACCCTGCCGGTCGCGGGCCTCTGGGGCGCGACCCTGCCGCTGGCCGCGTACGGCAGGCTGCGGGCGCGCCGGGCCGAACGGGAGCGCAAGGGCGGCCACACACCGGAGGACGTGCTGACCGATCTCGCGGCGGCGGGCGCGTGCGGGCTGCCGGAGCTGGTCGACGACCTGCTCGCCGACGCCGCGACGGTCCTGCCCGCCTCCGGCACCCTGCCGGACCTGCTGGCCGCGCTCGACCTGCTCGACCGCCTGCGCGCGGGCCACCTGCCCGGCACGCCCGGCACCGTCCTGGACGCGCACCCCCTGCTGGCCCAGGAACTGGAGACCGCGGCGGTCGGCCAGCTCGACGGCCTGGCGGGCTCCGAGGACGTCGCGGACGCGCACGCCCTGGTCGAGCTGGGCCAGCGCCACGACCAGCACGGCACCGGTCTGCGCCTGGCGGCGACCCTGAAGCGGCTGGCCGACGACGCCTCGCCGCTGATCGCGGGAGCGGCGGGCGCCGCGCGCGTCCTGCTCGACCTCGTCCCGCCGGAGGTGCTGGGCGAACGCGTGGCGTCGTGGATCGACAGCGCCACCACGCCCGAGCGCCGCGGCGTCCTGCGCCACGGCCTGACGGGCGTGCTGGCGGCCGCGGCCCCGCTCCTGGAGACCCCGGAGACCCTGGCCCCGCTGCTGGACCGCGTGGAACACCTGGGCGACCGCGACTTCCTCGACCGGCTGCCCGCGCTGCGCGGCGCCTTCACCTCCATCGGCCCCACCGCGCGGGCCCGTGTCCTCGCGGTGGTCGAGGAGCGCACGGGCGGCAGGGTCGAGGCGGCGAACACCCCCGACCCCGAGCTGCTGGCGATGTGGCTGAACGCCGAGCACGCCGCCCTGGTCTCACTGCGCGAGCACGGGCTGGACCGTCCGGAAAGGACCGCTCCGGCGGCGGGAACGCCCGCGCCCACGGCGCACTCCACCGTGGACGAAGCCGAGCCGGGGACGCTCCCGGTCGCCATCCGCTGGCAGCTGGTGCTGGGCGCGCGGGGCGACCGGCCGAAGGGCGGTGCCCGGTACGCGGCGGCCCTGGACGAGCTGTACGGCCAGGACCGGGGCGAGGGCGCGCTGCGCGGCGACGCGGGTGCCGACCGCTCCGATCCGTTCCCCGACGTGCGGGAGTGGTCCGAGGAACTGCGCGAGCTGTTCGGCGACCACGTCCGCGAGGAGGTCCTGGCCGCCGCGGCGGAGGGCGGCAGGCTGGAGGCGGCGCTGGAGATCGACCCCGCCTCGGTGCGCCCGTCCGTCGAACTCCTCCGCAGCGTCCTGTCGCTGGCGGGTGGCCTGTCCGAGGCGTCGCTGGCCCGACTGCGACCGCTGGTGGCCAGGCTCGTCCGGGAGCTGACCGCGCAGCTCGCCAACCGCGTGCGTCCGGCGCTGACCGGGATGCAGCTGCCGACCCCGACCCGCAGACCGGGAGGGAAGCTGGACCTCCCGCGCACCCTGCGGGCCAACCTCGCCACGGCCCGCCGCGGCGCCGACGGCCGGGTCGTGGTGGTGCCGGAGAAGCCGGTGTTCCGCACGCGGGGCCGCAAGTCGAGCGACTGGCGGCTGGTGCTGGTGGTGGACGTGTCCGGCTCGATGGAGGCGTCCACGGTGTGGTCGGCGCTCACCGCGGCGGTGTTCGCCGGGGTGCCGTCGCTGTCGACGCACTTCCTGGCGTTCTCCACCGAGGTCGTCGACCTGACCGACCGGGTGTCCGACCCGCTGTCGCTGCTGCTGGAGGTGCGGGTCGGCGGTGGCACGCACATCGCGGGCGCGCTGCGGCACGCCCGGTCCCTCGTGACCGTTCCGGAAAGGACGATGGTGGTGCTGGTCAGCGACTTCGAGGAGGGCGGTCCGCTGGCGCCGCTCGTCGCGCAGGTGCGGGAGCTGGTGACCTCGGGCGTGACGGTGCTGGGCTGCGCGAGCCTGGACGACGCGGGCAACGCCCGCTACTCGACGTCGGTCGCGGGCTCGCTGGTCGCGGCCGGGATGCCGGTGGCGGCGCTCAGCCCGCAGGCGCTGGCCCGCTGGGTGGGCGAGAAGGTGCGCGGATGATCCCCGTCGCTCCCGCGGTCGTGGCGGACGTGCTCGACGCGCTCCCGCCCCGCCTGCGCAAACGGGTCGACACGGCGCTGGACCGCGCGGCGGGGTGGGAGGTCGCCGTCGACGGCGACACGGCCACCGTCGTGCTGGACGCCGACACGACGCTCACCTGGACCCTGCACGGTGGTGTCCTCACGTCGGCGGCCGACCTGGCGTGCAGCTGCCTGCTCGCGCCGAAGTGCCTGCACCGCGGCATCGCCGTCGCGGCGGCCGAGGTCTCCGACGCGGTCGAGGAGGCGCCCGCGGCCCCCGTCGCCGAGGCCGTCGTCACCGAGGCGGCGGTGGAGGTGCGCGAGGACGAGCGCGTGGCCGCGACCGCGCTGTGGCAGGCGTGCTCGACGGTGCTGCGCGGCGGCGCGACCGGCAGCGGCGCGGTCGTGCGGGCCGAACTCCTGCGCGCGGTGCACACCGCCCGCGTGGCGGGTCTGCACCGCGCGTCGGCGGGCGGTCTGCGCATCGCCGCCGCGCTCGCCGCGGCCCGCGCGGGCGACTCGTCGTTCGACCGCGAGGTGCTCACCGCCGAACTGGTCGACCTCCTGCTGCTGTGCCACGACCTGCGCGCGGGCACGGGCACGGCCGCCCCGGCCGAGCTGCGCGGAACCGCCCGCCGCGAGTACTCGCCGGTGGGCGCGCTGCGCCTGTACGGCCTGTGCACCGAGACGGTCCTGACCACCTCCGGCTACAGCGGGGTCGTCACGCACCTCGTGGACGAGTCGGGGGTGCTGTGGACCGTCCCGGCGATCATGCCGGGCGGGTCGGAGCGGATCGCCGCGGCCGCGAGCGGGGCCGTGGCGATCGGCGAGTCCGGTCTCACCCAGCGCGACCTGGGCAGAGGGGGTCTCCTGCTGTCCGGCGGCACGGCGTCACCGGACCGCAGGCTGGGCGCGGGGAAGGCCGTGCGGGCGGTGGCCGCGTCCGGCGCGCCGTGGACGAGCCCGCCGCTGGCGGGGCTGTGGGCGCAGCCGCTGGTCGAGCAGGTGGCCCGCGCGTTCCACGCCGACACCAGACCCGCGACCCACCGGCCCGCGGGCGCCGACCTGGTGTTCCTCGACGGCACCGTGCAGGGTGCGGCCGGTGGCGCGCTGCGGGTGGCGGCCGGGGGTGCCCACCTCGACCTCGTCGGCGAGGGCGGCAGGGCGCGGGAGAACCTGCGGGTGCTCGCGGGCGCGGGCGGTCTGCGGCTGCGGGTCGTCGCCCGGCTCCTCCCCGACCGGCCGGGCACGGCCGTCGCGCTGGCGGTCTCGGGCGAGGACCTGGCACTCCCCTCGGAGCTGGGCCACCACGTCGACCTTGGCCTTGACCGGATCCAGCGCTCGCACGTGGCGGGCGACGGCACCAGGGAACTGCCCCCGCGACCGGCCCCGACCGGCCGGGTCCCGCAGCCGGTCCGGCCGCTGGAGAACGTGCTGCACCGGGTCGCCCTCGGCGGCCGGGCCGTCGCCGCCATCACGTCGGCGAACCGCGACGTGGCGGCCCTGACCCGCACCGGCCTGACCACCACGGCGGGCCTGCTGGCCGACCTCGCGGACGCGTCCCGGGACCGGGAACGCGATACGTTCGGCCGCGTCGTCCGCGACGCGGGCGACACCTTCCCCTACTGCTGGCTGCGCGCGGGGGTCCACGTCCGCGAGTTCACCCGAGCCGCCGCCCACCACGCCTGGCTGGAGGTGGTCGGCTCGGGCTGATCCAGGGCACGTGAGCAGGGCGAACAGCCGTTGTCCCTGCTCACGCGCCCGGCCGAGCACCCGGCGCGCGCGATCGGGACCGGCGGGCCGGGTCAGTGGTGACCGGCCCCGGTCGGCTCACGTCCGCCGTCGCCGCACCCCGCCGACCACCAGCCGCCTGGTCCCCGAACGCGGCGGAACCAGCCGACCAGGTCAGAAGTGACCGGCCCGGCCGGCTCACGTCCGCCCTCGCCGACCACCAGCCGGCCGGTCCCGAACGCGGCGGAACCGACCGACCAGGTCAGGTCAGAAGTGGTCGGCCTCGGTCAGCTCGCGCTCGAACGCGTCCGCCTTCGCCACCACGAGCTGGAGCGGTCGGTCGAACTCCTCCAGGACGCTCAGGTCCTCCAGGGGCACGGTGTGCTTGAGCAGCGCCACGCCGTCGACCACCGCGGCCCCGCCGACGAGCGCCTCGCCCGCCAGGTCCAGCAGCCGCCGCAGGTCGATCTTGTCGGCCCGGCCCACCGGCGAGGAGATCTCCAGCCAGGCCGCGCCGTCGGCGTCGGGCACGTGGTGCACCGACACCTGCTGGTCGCGGTCGCCGTCCAGGTCGAGGCGGAAGCGCAACCAGCTGTCCGTCTCCTCCAGGACCTCGTACCGCAGCCGCACAAAGTTGATCACTTCGGTCCAGGTGGTCACCGTGTTTGTCGCCTCTCGCCCTGACCGGTCCTCACGTGGGCGAAAGCATCTCACGGCGGCCCGGCGGGAGCCCGGTACTCCGCGAAGGTCGGCCGGTCGGACCGTTCGCCACCGTGGGCGAGACGGCTGTCACGGTGCGCGCACGATCCCGGCGGATCGGCGTTCCACCGGCATGTCTACCCGCTGTGGATCGTGCTCCGCGAGACGATCCAACCGCCTGGAGCGCACGGCTCCCCGGTGACTAGGGTGGTCCGGGTCCGTGCTGAGCCCGCGCACTGGACGACCAAGAAACTCGGGAGGCCCTCACCGTGTCCGGCGATTCGTTCGTCCACCTGCACGTCCACACCGAGTACTCGATGCTCGACGGCGCGGCGAAGGTGGCCCCGCTGTTCGAGGAGGCTCAGCGGCTGGGCATGCCCGCGGTGGGCATGACGGACCACGGCAACATGTACGGGGCCGACGAGTTCTACCAGACCGCCACGAAGTTCGGGATCAAGCCGATCATCGGCATCGAGGCCTACGTGGCGCCGCACAACCGCCTGCACAAGAAGCCGGTGTTCTGGGGCGACCCCGGCCAGCGCAGCGACGACCTCGCCGGTGCGGGCGCGTACACCCACATGACGATGCTCGCGGGCAACGCGACGGGCCTGCGGAACCTGTTCAAGCTGCACACGCGGGCCAGCATGGAGGGCTACTACCGCAAGCCCCGGATGGACCGCGAGCTGATCGCCGAGCACGCCGAGGGCATCATCGCGACGACCGGCTGCCCGTCCGGCGAGGTCCAGACCCGGCTGCGGCTCGGTCACGAGGCCGAGGCGATCCAGGCGGCCTCCGACTACCGCGACATCTTCGGCGCCGAGAACTTCTACCTCGAACTCATGGACCACGGCCTGAGCATCGAGCGCCGGGTCCGCGAGGGCCTGCTCATGATCGGCAAGAAGCTCGGCATCCCGCCGCTCGCGACCAACGACAGCCACTACGTGACCAAGGAGCAGGCGAGCACGCACGAGGCGCTGCTCTGCGTGCAGTCCGGCAAGATGCTGTCCGACCCGGCGCGGTTCAAGTTCGACGGCGACGGCTACTACCTGAAGTCGGCCCAGGACATGCGCGAGCTCTGGGACGCCGAGGTGCCGGGCGCGACGGACTCGACCCTGGTCATCGCCGAGCGCGTCGAGTCGTACGAGGACGTCTGGGCCCACCACGACCGCATCCCGAACTTCGACGTCCCCGAGGGCGAGACGCAGGAGTCGTGGTTCCGCCACGAGGTCATGCAGGGGCTGCACCGCCGCTTCCCGAACGGCATCCCGGACGGCTACGTCGAGCGCGCGGAGTTCGAGCTCAAGGTCATCATCGACAAGGGCTTCCCGGCGTACTTCCTGATCGTCGGCGACCTCATCCGCCACGCCCGTGACATCGGCATCCGCGTCGGTCCCGGCCGTGGCTCCGCCGCGGGCGCGCTGGTCGCGTACGCGATGGGCATCACGAACATCGACCCGATCCCCCACGGTCTGCTGTTCGAGCGGTTCCTGAACCCCGAGCGCACGGCCATGCCCGACATCGACATC
This sequence comes from Umezawaea sp., assembly GCF_057122925.1. Lineage (NCBI taxonomy): Bacteria > Bacillati > Actinomycetota > Actinomycetes > Pseudonocardiales > Pseudonocardiaceae > Umezawaea > Umezawaea sp. The sequence goes on from NZ_DBNGPQ010000192.1 coordinate 18,826, forward strand.
GACTTCGACGACCGCCGTCGGGGCGAGATGATCAGGTACGCCTCCGACAAGTACGGCAACGACCGGGTCGCCCAGGTGATCACCTTCGGCACCATCAAGACGAAGGCGGCGCTCAAGGACTCGGCGCGCGTGCACTTCGGCCAGCCGGGCTTCGGCATCGCCGACCGCATCTCCAAGGCGCTGCCGCCGCCGATCATGGCGAAGGACATCCCGCTCTACGGCATCGTCGACAAGAGCCACCCCCGCTACGGGGAGGCCGCCGAGGTCAGGGCGCTGGTCGAGACCGACGAGCAGGTCAAGACGATCTTCGACACGGCTCGCGGCCTGGAGGGCCTGATCCGCAACGCGGGCGTCCACGCCTGCGCGGTGATCATGTCGCGCGACCCGCTGTCGGACTCCGTGCCGCTGTGGATGCGCGACGACGGCTCGATCATCACGGGCTGGGACTACCCGTCCTGCGAGAACATCGGCCTGTTGAAGATGGACTTCCTCGGCCTGCGCAACCTGACGGTCATGGGCGACGCCATCGACAACATCGAGGCGAACCGCGGCAAGGAGACGATCCCGGACTTCGACAACCTGCCGCTGGACGACCCCGAGACCTACGCGCTGCTCAGCCGCGGTGACACGCTCGGCGTGTTCCAGCTGGACGGCGGGCCCATGCGCGACCTGCTGCGCCGGATGCAGCCGACGTCGTTCGAGGACATCGTCGCGGTCGGCGCGCTGTACCGCCCCGGTCCGATGGGCATGAACGCGCACAACGACTACGCGGACCGCAAGAACGGGCGGCAGGAGGTGACGCCGATCCACCCGGAGCTGGCGGAGCCCCTGAAGGACATCCTGGGCGAGACCTACGGTCTGATCGTCTACCAGGAACAGATCATGTTCATCGCCCAGAAGGTCGCGAACTACTCGATGGGCCGCGCGGACGTGCTCCGCAAGGCGATGGGCAAGAAGAAGGCCGAGGTGCTGGCCAAGGAGTTCGAGGGCTTCCGCGACGGCATGCGGAACCACGAGCTGAAGTTCTCCGACGAGGCCATCAAGGCCCTGTGGGACACGATCCTCCCGTTCGCGGGCTACGCGTTCAACAAGTCGCACGCCGCCGCGTACGGCCTGATCTCGTACTGGACCGCCTACCTCAAGGCGAACTTCCGCGCGGAGTACATGGCCGCGCTGCTCACCTCAGTGGCGGACAACAAGGACAAGTCGGCCGTCTACCTCGCCGAGTGCCGTCGCCTGGGCATCCAGGTGCTGCCGCCGGACGTCAACGAGTCCGCGCTGCGCTTCGGTGCGGTCGGCACGGACATCCGCTTCGGCCTGGGCGCCATCCGCAACGTCGGCGCGAACGTGGTCGACTCGATCGTCGCCACGAGGCAGAAGCGCGGCTCCTACACGTCGTTCACGGACTTCATGGACAAGTCCGAACTGGTGGTGTGCAACAAGAGGGTCATCGAGTCGCTGATCAAGGCGGGCGCGTTCGACTCGTTCGACCACACGCGCCTGTCGCTGATCCAGGTGCACGAGGACGCGGTCGACATCGTCGTCCCGATCAAGCGCAAGGAGGCGGACGGCCAGTTCGACCTCTTCGGCGGTGGTGACGACGACGGCGAGAAGGACGACGACAGCTCGGCGCTGGCGCACCTGAAGATCGGCACCGAGGAGTGGCCGCGCAAGCAGATGCTCTCCCTGGAGAAGGAGATGCTGGGCCTGTACGTCTCGGCCCACCCGCTGGACGGCACCGAGCGGATCCTGCGCAAGTACGCGCCGCGCCCGATCGCCGTCGTGCTGGACGACCCGCCCAAGGAGGGCGAGCTGATCGTCTCCGGGATGATCTCCGCGATGGAGCGCCGGGTCAACAAGAACGGCGAGCCGTGGGCGATCGTCACCATCGAGGACCTCGACGCGGCCGTGGAGGTCCTGTTCTTCCCGAAGTCGTACTCGGTCCTCTACGGCGACCTGGAACTCGACTCGGCGGTGTGCGTGAAGGGCCGCGTCAACTGGCGCGAGGACAAGATGTCCATCTTCGGCAGCGACGTCGTGCCGCTGGACATCTCCGACGCCGAGAACAACCCCGGCGTGGCCCCGCCGATCGTCCTGGGCCTGAGCACCAAGACCCTGACGCCGGAACTGGTCGAGGAGCTGAAGCAGACGCTCGCCTCGCACACGGGCGACGTGCCGGTGCACCTCAACGTGCAGCGTCGGGACAGGACGAAGGAGCTGTACGTGGTGGACAACTTCCGCGTGGCCACCACGCCGTCCTTCTTCGGTGACCTCAAGACGCTGCCGGGTGTCCTGATCGAACGCTAGGTCCCGACCGTCCGAAGGCGCCCCACCCGCTCCGGGTAGGGCGCCTTCGTCGTTCTCGGACGATCAGCGGCGTGGGTCACATCGACCGAAAACAGTTGCGCCCCCGGTTTGAGTTACATAGACTCAAACTATGTTCACCAGGGCAGAGGCACTAGACCGAGTGGAGCGGGCCGGATCAGCGGCCGACCTCTTCGGGCCTCCCACCACCGATCCGGCGCGGCGCGGGGAGGCCAAGCGGCTGTACCGGGCGCTGGCCTCCGTCCTGCACCCGGACGTGACCGGCGCGGGGGACGCGCGGGCGCACGCGGCCTCCGCGGAACTGACCAGGATGCACCACGAGTGGACGCACGGCACGACCGTCGAACTGCGCACCGCGACGGGCACCTACCGGATCGGCGAACCGTTCGCCGTCGGCAGCGTGGCCAACGTCTACGAGACCGACGGCCCGCACGTGGTCAAGGTGGTGCGCAACCCGGCGCTGAACCCGCTGCTGCACGGCGAGTGGGACGCGCTGCGGGCGTTGGAGCGGTTCACCAACCGGCACCGCTGGCTCCAGCCCTACTACCCGCGGCTGCTCGACACCTCCGGCGACGTCGGCCGGGGCGAGCGGGCCTTCACGGTGCTCGACCCGCTCGTCGACGGGTTCGTGACGCTCGCCGACGTGCGACGCGCGTTCCCTCGCGGCCTGGACGGGCGCGACTACGCGTGGATGCACCGCAGGCTGCTCAGGGCGTTGGCGGGCGCGCACCGGATCGGCCTGGTGCACGGGGCCGTGACCGCCGAGAACGTGCTGGTGCACCCCGAGAAGCACGGGATCGTGCTGGCCGGGTGGTCGTTCGCCGTCGAGAGCGGCCAGCGGCTCCTCGCGACCAGCAAGACCATCTCCTACCCGCCGGAAGTTCTCGCGAACGAACCGGTCACGACCGCCACCGACGTCCACATGGCACACACGCTGATGCTGGACCTGCTGGCACCGAACGAGAAGCGGCAGATCACCTTCGCCCGCGGGTGCACCCAGGACCTCCCGTCCCGACGGCCGGACGCCGTCGACCTGCTGGACGAGTACGACGAGCTGCTCGACGACCTCTACGGCGAGCGGGTCTTCCGCCCGTTCGCCCTCCCCGACACGACAGGAGCATGACCATGGGACACGGCAGGTGGGACGACAACGCCTACGCGGCGGCCAAGACCTTCCGCGCGGCGAAGGGGATCGCCGACTTCGGCTACACCGCGGCGACGAAGGGCAAGCCCTCGTCGAGCTGGAAGGCCGCCCCCTCGATGGACCCGCTGGGCGTGGTGGCCCGCGAGTGCCGCGACTCACCCGACCACGCCGACTCGACGCCGATCGCGGTGCTGTTCGACGTGACCGGCTCGATGGGCAGCGTGCCGAAGATCATGCAGGGCAAGCTCGGCAAGCTCCACGGCCTGTTGCAGCGCAAGGGCTACCTCGCCGACCCGCAGCTGATGTTCGGCGGGATCGGTGACGCCGACAGCGACCGCGTGCCGCTCCAGGTCGGCCAGTTCGAGTCGGACAACCGGATGGACGAGCAGCTCCGCGACATCTTCCTGGAGGGCAACGGCGGCGGGCAGAAGAGCGAGTCCTACGAGCTGGCCGCGTACTTCGTGGCCCGGCACGTGGTGACCGACGCGTGGCAGAAGCGCGGACGCAAGGGCTACCTGTTCCTCATCGGCGACGAGCTGAACAAGCCCCGGCTGGAGGCCCGCCACATCCGCCGGATCATCGGCGACGACATCGCCCAGGACATCGACCCCGTGTCGGTGTACCGGGAGCTGGCCCGCAAGTGGAACGTGTACTTCATCCTGCCCAACCAGTCGTCGTACTACAACGACGACGCCATCGGCGAGCACTGGCGCCAGATCCTCGGCCAGAACTTCCTCAAGCTGGACGACCCCGGCGCGGTGTGCGAGCTGATCGCGGCGACGATCGGCGTGGAGGAGCGCGTGGTCGACCTGGACCAGGCGCTGGTGGACCTGGCCGAGATCGGCTCGGTCGCCGAGAGCCAGGCGGTCGGCAAGGCGCTGGTCGCGGTCGGCGCGAACGCGAGGTCGCTGACGAGGTCGGCGGCCCCGCTGGGCATCGACGGCCCCGACGACGTGGCTCTGAGCTGACGTGAGCACCGGGGAGCACGTGGTCGTCGTCGGGTTGGGGTTCGGCGACGAGGGCAAGGGAGCGGTGGTCGACGCGCTGTGCGCGGACGGCTCGGTGTCGGCGGTGGTGCGGTTCAACGGGGGCGCGCAGGCGGCGCACAACGTCGTCGTCGGCGACCGGCACCACACGTTCAGCCAGTTCGGGTCCGGCACGCTCGCGGGTGTGCCGACCTGGCTGTCCCGCCACGTGCTGGTGGAGCCGATCGCGCTGGCGGCGGAGTCGCGGGAGCTGGCGGCGCTCGGCGTCGCCGACCCGCTGGGGCTGGTGTCGGTCGATGCCTGCGCCCTGCTCACGACCCCGTTCCACGTGGCCGCGAACCGGGCGAGGGAGGACGCCAGGGGCGCGGACCGGCACGGGTCGTGCGGCAAGGGCATCGGCGAGACGGCGTGGTACGCGCTGCTCGCCGAGCGGGGGGCCGGGCCGGGCGACGTGGTGGAGGGCCAGGAGGTGCCGGGCGTGCCCGGCCCGGCACCGACGGTCGGCGACTGCGCGAACCCGGTGGCGCTGCGGCGCAAGCTCGACGTGCTCGCCCGGTGCTACGAGCCGCTGGTCGGGGACGGCATCCGGGTGGACGACCTGGTGGCGCTCTACCGGGCGTTCGCGGAGGCCGTGCGGATCACGACCGGTGACGAGGCGGGTCGGCTCGCCGACGCCGGACGGCTGGTCTTCGAGGGGGCGCAGGGGGTGCTCCTCGACGAGACGCACGGCTTCCACCCGCACACGACGTGGTCCACCGTCACGCCGCGCAACGCCCGCGCGCTGCTCGGCGGCCGGGACGCGCGGGTGCTGGGCGTGACGCGGACCTACCAGACGCGGCACGGCGCGGGTCCGCTGCCGACCGAGGACCGCGGTGTCCTGGACCGCTTCACCGAGCGCCACAACGGCGCCGGCGAGTACCAGGGCGCGTGGCGGGCCGGGCACCTGGACGCCGTGCTGCTGCGGTACGCCGTGGCCGCGTGCGGCGGCGTCGACGGCCTGGCCGTGACGCACCTGGACGCGCGGGACCTGCTGGCCGCCACCTCCTACCGGACCGGCGCGGGCAGCGTCACGGAGCTGCTGCCCCGCCCGGACCTGACGGGGTTCGTGGCGGGCTGCGAGCCGGTCCTGGAGCCGCTGGCCGATCCGGTGGGGTTCCTGGGGGACCTGCTCGGGGTGCCGGTGCTCGTCACCGGCTCGGGCGCCGACCGGGCGGACTACGCCGTGCGGGCCCCGGCCCGCCGCTGAGGTGCGGGAGAATCCCACCATGATCGAGTCGACGCTGGTCTCGGTGGACGTGGTCGTGCTGCGCTTCGACCCGGATGCGCGCGCGGTGCTGCTGGGGGTAGCACCGCGCGCGCTGGCCCCGTTCGCGGGGGACCTGGCGCTGCCGGGTGTGCTGCTGGGCAAGGGCGAACGCTTGCGCGACGCGTCCAGACGGGCCGTCACCGGCAAGCTGGGCGTACCCGACCGGGCCGTCACGGCGACGGGCCAGCTCGCCATGTTCGACGAACCGTCCCGCGACCCCCGCGGGCCGACCCTGTCGATCGCCCTGTGGGCCGCGGTCGACCCCGCCCGCCTCGACGTGGGCACCGCCACCTGGACGCCGCTGGACTCCGTGCCGCCGCTGGCGTTCGACCACAACCGGATCATCGCCGACTGCCGTCCCCTGCTGGCCGACAAGCTGTGGCGCGACACGGCGTTCACCGCCGGTCTGCTCGGGCCCGAGTTCACCACCGCGCAGGCGCTCGACGTCACCGAGTCCCTCACCGGCGACCGCCCCTACCCCGCCAACCTCGGCCGCACGATGGACCGCGTCCCCGGTCTGGAACGCACCACCCAGCACGCCGCCGCCCTGCCGAAGGGCGGCCGTCCGCCGCTGGTGTGGCGGTGGAACGCGCAGCCCGGTCAAGATCCGGCCCGTTAGGATCCCGACCGAGTTCCCAGCGACGTCCCGTCAGGAAGGCGCGCGCATGGCCACACCGGTCGAAGGCCTGGAAGACGCCCACCTGCCGGGGTTGTTCGACTCGGCCGACAGGACGTCGCTGCGGGGGCAGGAGGAGTACGGGCGCACCGTCAGGCTCAGCCTCGTCCTCGCGGTCGTCGCCGCGGCCACCGGGATCTCCTCCTGGGAGGTCGGCACCGCGGGCGTGGACCTGGCCGCGATCGGCACCGCCGTCGCCCTGGCCGCCCTCCTGCTGCTCCAACTCGCGGTGGGCTCCAGCAGGCCGGAGGACCGCTGGTACGACGGGCGGGCGCTCGCGGAGTCCGCCAAGAGCCTCGCGTGGCGCTTCAGCGTCGGCGCCGCGCCGTTCCCGAAGGGCACCGACGAGGCCGCCGTCGAACGGCGGTTCACCGACCAGGTGTCGCGCCTGCTCGACGACGCCCCGACGACGGCCGTGCCCGCGTCGGACCGGCCGGTGGTCACCGAGCGGATGTCGGCGATCAGGGCGAGCGACCTGGCCACCCGCAAGGCCGTCTACCTGGAGTCCCGGATCGCCGACCAGCAGCGGTGGTACTCGGGCAAGGCCGCGTTCAACGACGGGCGCGCGAGCCGGTACCGGATCGCGCTGGTCGTCGTCGAGGTGCTGGGCATCGCCGCGGCGCTGGCGAAGGCGTTCGGGCTCGTCGACCTGACCCTCGCGGGCGTCGTCGCGACGGTCGTCGCGGCCGGGCTGGCGTGGACGAACCTCAAGCAGCACTCCACGCTCGCCCGCGCCTACTCGTTCGCCGCCGCGGAACTGGCCATCACCCGCGCCCGCCTCGACGGCGTCGAGGAGGAGGCGGAGTGGTCGGCGGAGGTCGCCGACGCGGAGCAGGTGGTGAGCCGGGAGCACACCATGTGGCGCGCGTCCCGCTCACGGGCGTCGGACTAGCCGTTGCGGGTGAGCCAGGCCTCGACCTGCTCGGCGTACTGCGGCGCCCACCTCGGGGTCCAGCGCAGGAAGTAGACGTGCATGGACAGCGCGTGCAGCACGTGGGCGAGGTCGACGCGCCGATCCCAGTCGTCCGGTAGCGGGCACGCGGCGGCGTAGGCGTCGAGGAAGACCCCTCGGCCCGCCGGGAACGCGTCGAAGAGGTGCTCGTCGAGCTTGCCGAAGTCGCGGAACCGGTCCGCGTACCCGGCGTGCTCGAAGTCGAGGACGCAGGTGATCCGCCCGTCGCGCACCAGGATGTTCGGCAGCCACAGGTCGCCGTGCACCAGCGACGGAACGCTCGCCGTGCTGTCCAGCCGTGCCACCGCCGCCGCTGTCGCGGTCCGCACGGCCCTGCCGTCGCCGAACGCGTCGGTCCCGCCGAGCAGCGACTCCACCTCGGCCTCGACCGCCTCCCGCAACGTCGCCGCCCCGCTCTCGCCGAACGTCGACCCCTCGATGCGGTGCACCCGCCCGACGACGTCACCGAGGTCCCGGCACAGCACCTTCCGCCGCTCCTCGTCGAGCGACTCCCACACGTCCCCCGCCGCGTCACCCTCCTGGAACTCCTGGACGAGCACGGGTCCGCCGACGGCCGGGTCGTGCTCCACCAGCCGCCGGTACCGCACCACGGGGACGCCGTGCTCGGCGGCGACCCGCGTGGTGGCGACCAGCCGCCGGAAGTGCTCGGGGTCGCGGTTCCGCAACGGCACCTTGACCAGCAGCCTCCCCTGGTCCGTGTCGGCGACCCACTGGTCGCTCGTGTACCCCGCGTCGAGCGGGCGCACCACCTCGACGCGCACCTCGGGGCACGCCCGTTCCAAGACCCTCCTGATCGTGGTCTCGGTCTCCACCGTCATCGGTGCCCTCCCCGTTCCCGTCCGCGGTGTCAGAGATTGGCGTAGGCCGTGACGACCGACTGCTCGGCGTTGGCGTCGCGGAAGTCGAAGGTCGAGCCGTCGGTGAACTCCACGCGCACGAACCACTCCGGCTCGACCCGCCTGCCCAGCGGCACGGCGCGGAACCGCGCGGTCACCGGGGACTCCCACCACGTGACGAGCGGGGGCGCGTCGCGGTCCTGGCCGAGGGTTCGCACGCGGCCCAGCAGTCCGCCGGTCGGCGCGGGCGCGGTGAGCGTTCCCTCGACGACCAGCGCCAGGCGTCGGTTGCTCAGCAGGAGCCAGCACTCGTCGCGGCCGACCGCGAAGAGATCGGCCCAGGCGGCGGCGGTCGCGGGACCCGTGGCCCAGCCCCACACCGCGGGGTCGTGCACCCACTCGTCCCGGCGGAACCGGCCGGTGCTCACGGCCTCCGTCGGCAGCGGCCAGTCCGGTTCGGGCACCGCGGCGGCGGGCACCTGGCCGGCAGGCCGGTGCGGGACACCGGCGGCGGACCCGACGTGCCCCCCGGCGTTGACGGCCCAGACGATCTGCTCACCGGTGGCGCACCAGTGCTTCTGGGCGATCTCGGCCAGCTTGGTCCTGCTCTTCGGCACGTGCCCCTCACCTCTGCCCGGTGGCCATGTCGAGCAACCGCCGCGCGTGCTCCGGTGCGGGCCCGCCGACGAACTCCACACCCGACCCGTCGGCCAGGGCGACGCGCAGGACGTGCACGGTCCGCGTCGCGCAGTCGTACGGGAGGGTGCGCTCCGCGGTCGTGACCGACGCGATCATCCCGCGCGGCACCTCCGCGACCGGCGCGACGTCGACCGTCTCGATCGGACGGTGCGCCGGGTACGGGCTCTTGCCCGCCAACGAGTCCCGCGCGTTCTTGGCGAAACCCCTCACCTGGGCGAGGAACGAAACCTCCGCCTCGGGTTCGACCGGCTCCTCGACGGTGCGCACCCAGCCCAGCCGCCTCGGGGTCAGCACGCACCACAGCGCCGCGGTGTCGGGGAGGTCCGCGAACGCAGGCGCGGAGCCGAACACGACGAGCGACGGCGGTGACTGCCCCTGGTCGCGGGGACCGCCCGCCGCCACCGCCGCGGTCGCCGTTCCCAGTGCCCTCAGCGCCCTGCCGCCGAGTCCGCGTTCCGGACGCCCCCACCAGTCCAGGCCCGCGACGTCGAAGCCGATGCCCGCGCGGCTGCTCGGCGCGCACAGCAGCACGTCCTCGTCCGGTCGGCACCAGGACGTCCGCAGCGCGAGGACACCGTCGAGCTTGGGCGTCACCAGTCGAACCCGCGATCCTGCGCCGCTCGGCGCTCCTCTTCGGACGGTGCGTTGCGCGCGGCGTGGTCCGCCGCCTGCGCACCGAACTTGATCCCGCCGTCCACGGCGGTGTCGACGCCCGCGCTGAAGACCGCGCCACCGACCCTGGTCTGCCCGCCGAGCGCGCCGGTCAGGACGGTCTGGGCGATGTTGCCCGCGAGCGCGCCCTCCCCCGTCACGCCCTGCATGAACCGGTTCGCGGTGGTCGAGGCGAGCGTGGTGCCGTCCGCCCTGGTCACGATGTTGACCAGCGGGTTCGCGCCGAGCTGCCTGCCCGCGAACTGCTGCGCCATGTTGCCGCCGCGCAGGGTGTTCATCCGCTGGATGACCTGGCGCAGCGGGCCTCGGACGACGCGCTCCAGCAGCTTCTCCAGCTTCTGCACCAGCTTGAACAGCTCCATCTGGAGCTTGCTCACCCGCATGGTGATCCGCATGCCCGTGCTGCCGACCTGCACCGTCGTCGTCGCGCCCGCCGCGGCGACCGAGCCGCCCGCCGTGATCCACGACGCGGCCAGCGCCGCGAGCCACTGCACGATCAGGCCGATGATCAGCTCGGTGAGGATCTGGATCACGAACTCGACGAACACGTCGAACAGCTCGGCGATCATGTCGAGGGTCTGCTTCAGGCCCCGGACGTCCTCGGCCAGCGCGGACACGCCGCCGCTGAACTCGCTGACCTGGTTGCGGAACGCGTCACCCGCCGCGCCGACCCACAGCCCGGCCGTGGCCTCTCCGCGCTTGGCCTCGGACTCCGCGACCCCGTCGAGCCACTGGGCGACCTCCTCCCAGCCCTGACCGGTCGCGCGCATCTGCTCGGGGTCGCCGATCGCCCACTCCGCGAGTTCGATCAGCGGGCTCATCACGATCGACACCAGGAAGCCGAGCCCGTTGTCCATCAGGGCCTGTCCGGGGCTGGCGAGCGTCTGGAGCAGCTCCATCCGGCCCGAGACCGCCGCCGCGGTCATCTGCGGCGCGCTCGTGGCGTCGGCGAGGTCCTGCAACGCGCCGACGCCGGAGCTGCCGCGGCCCGCGGCCTGCTCGAACCAGTTCTTCTGGTCGCCGCCGTTGAGGTCGGCGAACGTGCCGGGGGCGCTCACCGCGTCCCGCCGATCCGGCCGAACGCCTGCGACACGCCGACGTCGATCCCGCGGTAGACCTCGAAGCTGGCGTCGAGCTGCTCGCCGGTCTGCTTGAGGAAGTCCTTCGCGTCCTCGGCGAGCGTGCGGCACTCGTCGAGGCTGGAGAAGTACCCGCTGCTCAGGCCTACCGCGTCACCGATGGGCCCGAAGCACTGGTCGTCCACCCTGGCCTGCTCCAGCAGGCCCGCGAGCGCGCCGAACTTCTCGGCCAGGCTGTCGCTGCCCCTCGCGAAGGCCGTCAACGCCTCCGGCATCACCTGGAAAGTCACGCACATCCCCCTAGCGCAAGAACGAGTTCGGTGGTTCCTCGTCTCCGACGTCCGTCCTCGGCGGACGGTTCCCCTGCGACGGCGCGGGCGCGGCGGGGGCGGCCGACGGCATCATCGGCTCCACCCCGGACGCGGCCATGCCCTGCTTGAACTCCGCGAGCCGGTCGCCCAGGATCGGCGAGACGGCCGCGTCGAGCTGCTGCGCGGCGTTCTGCGTGGCCGTCCGGATCGCGTCGAGGATCTCCTGCTGCAACGCCACGTGCGACCGGTCCATCGCGCCGGGCAGCAGCTGGAGCCCCAGCACCGCGCCCGACGGGGCGGTGGTCACGGTGACCGATCCGTCCCGGTTCCTCCCGGTCCCCCGCAGGTCCTTCATGACCTGCTGGAGCTCGGCGGCCTTGGCCGCCTGCTCCTGGAAGGACTTCATCATGCCCTGCAACCGCTCCTGCCGGTCGACCACGCAACTCACCCCAAGAAGATCGACGCTGTTCGGTGGTCGCACACCGTACAACGAGGCCGCGGTCGCCCGTGGCGGTTCAGTTCACACCGCCCCGACCGAACCGCCGAGCCGGTTGAGCCGTATTGAGTGCATGACCCCCGTGACGCGGCGCACCCTGCTGGCAGGCGGACTGGCCCTGACCGCGTTCGGCGCCGGGTCGGCGCGCCTGGTGGACCCGTTCACGCTGGGCGTCGCCTCGGGCGACCCGACGCACGACAGCGTGCTCCTGTGGACCCGCCTGGCCCCCGTGCCGCTGGCCGAGAACGGTCTGGGCGGGATGCCGTCGCGGCCGGTGGAGGTCGCGTGGGAGCTGGCGCACGACGAGCGGTTCCGCCGGGTCGTGCGGCGCGGGGTCGAGTGGGCCAGGCCGGAGCTGGGGCACAGCGTCCACGTGGACGTCGGCGGGCTGGAGGCCGGTCGGGAGTACTTCTACCGCTTCGCCGCCGACGGTCACCTGTCCCGGACCGGGCGGACCAGGACCACGCCGGCACCGGGGACGTTGACCACACCGCTGACCATGGCGTTCGCGTCCTGCGCGCAGTACGAGCACGGGTACTTCACCGCCTACCGGCGGCTGGCCGAGGACGAGCCGGACCTGGTGCTGCACCTGGGCGACTACCAGTACGAGTACGAGTCCGGGGTGCACGTGGCGCCCAACGGCAACGTCCGGGGGGTGGAGGGGCCGCGGACGGTGACGCTGGCCAACTACCGGCAGCGCTACGCGCAGTACAAGTCGGACGCGGACCTCCAGGCCGCCCACGCGGTCGCGCCGTGGTCGGTCGTGTGGGACGACCACGAGGTCGACGACAACTGGGCCGGGGAGGTGCACTCCAAGCCGGAGAAGCCGCAGCCGGACTTCCCGGCTCGGCGGCGGGCGGCTTCTCAGGCGTACTACGAGAACATGCCGATCCGGACGGCGCCCCGCGGGGCGGACCTGCGGCTGTACCGGCGGGTGGTGTGGGGGCGGTTGGCGACGTTCCACATGCTCGACACCCGGCAGTACCGGGACGACCAGGCCTGCGGGGACGGGATCAAGCCGTGCGACGAGCGGTTGGACGTGGGCCGGTCGATGCTGGGGGCCGAGCAGGAGGCCTGGCTGTTGGACGGGTTCCGGGGGTCCTCGGCGCGGTGGGACGTGGTGGGGCAGCAGGTGTTCTTCTCGCAGTACGACCACGCGAGCGGGCCGGTGCGGGAGACGAACCTGGACGCCTGGGACGGGTACGCGGCTGATCGGGACCGGGTGGTGGCCGGGTTCTCGGCCGTGCGGAACGCGGTGGTGCTGACGGGGGACGTCCACGCCTCCTGGGGGGTGGACGTCAAGGAGCGGTGGGATGATCCTGGGTCTCGGACGGTGGCGACCGAGATCGCCGGCAGTTCGATCACGTCGGGCGGGGACGGGTCCGAGGACTACCCGGAGACGCCGGAGTGGCTGGCGGAGAACCCCCACGTGAAGTTCTTCAACAACCGGCGGGGGTACGTGGTCGGGCGGGTTGGGGTGGACGGGTTTCGGGTGGATTTTCGGGGGGTGGGTTTCGTGTCCTCCCCGGGGGCCGGGGTCAGCACCAAGGGGTCGTTCCTCATCGAGGACGGGCGGGCCGGGTTGAACCGGGTGTGAGGTCGGCCTTCTCCCCGTGGCACCCTCGTGGTGGCGCGAGTCGCCGTGAGTGGTCATTCTTGATTGATTCCAGAAAGCAGTGCACACTGCTGGCGTGCCACCGCCATCCGACCTCGAACGCGCGCTGCGAGGGGTCTCCCTGCGCGTCACCCGGCCTCGGGTCGCGGTGTTGTCGGCTGTGCACTCGCACCCGCACGCCGACACGGAAACGATCATCGGTATCGTTCGTGAAGGACTCGGCGGGGTGTCCCACCAGGCTGTTTACGACGTTTTGCGAGCCTTGACCACTGCGGGGCTGGTGCGGCGGATCGAGCCGCAGGGCTCCGTGGCGCGTTACGAGGCGCGGGTCGGGGACAACCACCACCACGTCGTGTGCCGGTCGTGCGGTGCCATCGCCGACGTCGACTGCGCGGTCGGCGAGGCTCCCTGCCTGACCGCTTCCGACGACCACGGCTTCCTGGTCGAGGAGGCCGAGGTCGTCTACTGGGGCCTGTGCCCCGTGTGCACCACCACTGCCGGATAGTTACTTTTGATCTTGGAGATTCCCGTGTCTGACAGTCCTGACGCCGTCGTTGGAGAGATGAACGAGGAGAGCGCGGGTGGGTGCCCGGTCTCCGTGGGTCGTCTCAACCACCCCACCGAGGGTGGGAGCAACCGGAGCTGGTGGCCCAACCAGCTCAACCTGTCCATCCTCCGCAAGCACTCGGCCGCGTCCGACCCCATGGGTGGGGACTTCGACTACGCCGCCGCGTTCGCCACGCTCGACCTCGACGCCCTGGCGCGCGACGTCGACGAGGTGCTGACGTCGTCGAAGGAGTGGTGGCCCGCCGACTTCGGCCACTACGGGCCGTTCATGATCCGGATGGCGTGGCACAGCGCGGGCACCTACCGCGTCGAGGACGGGCGCGGTGGCGCCGGTGCGGGCATGCAGCGCTTCGCGCCGCTGAACAGCTGGCCGGACAACGGCAACCTGGACAAGGCGCGCAGGCTGCTGTGGCCGGTGAAGAAGAAGTACGGCCGCACGATCTCGTGGGCCGACCTGATGATCTTCACGGGCAACCGCGCCCTGGAGACGATGGGCTTCAAGACCTTCGGCTTCGCCGGTGGCCGCGCGGACGTGTGGGAGCCCGACGAGGACGTGTACTGGGGCCCGGAGCGCACCTGGCTCGGCGACGAGCGCTACACCGGTGACCGGGAGCTGGAGCGCCCGCTGGCCGCGGTCCAGATGGGACTCATCTACGTCAACCCCGAGGGCCCCAACGCGAACCCGGACCCGCTGGCCTCGGCCCGCGACATCCGCGAGACCTTCGGGCGCATGGCGATGAACGACGAGGAGACCGTCGCGCTGATCGCGGGCGGCCACACGTTCGGCAAGACGCACGGCGCGGCCGACCCGGACCAGTACGTGGGCCCCGAGCCCGAGGGCGCCTCCATCGAGGAGCAGGGCCTGGGCTGGAAGAACACGTTCGGCAGCGGCAAGGGCCGGGACGCCATCACCAGCGGTCTGGAGGTCACCTGGACCGCGACGCCGACCCGGTGGGGCAACGGCTTCTTCGACAACCTGTTCGGCTACGAGTGGGAGCTGTCCAAGAGCCCCGCGGGTGCCCACCAGTGGGTGGCGAAGGACGGTGCCGGGGCGAACACGATCCCCGACCCCGAGGACGGCTCGCTGAACAGGCCGCCGACGATGCTGACGACCGACCTCGCGCTGCGGGTCGACCCGGTCTACGAGCAGATCTCGCGCCGCTTCCACCAGAACCCCGACCAGTTCGCGGACGCGTTCGCCAGGGCCTGGTTCAAGCTGACGCACCGCGACATGGGCCCGATCCAGCGCTACCTCGGCCCGCTGGTCCCGCAGGAGACGCTCATCTGGCAGGACCCGGTTCCGGCCGTGGACCACCAGCTCGTCGACGCGGACGACATCGCCGCCCTCAAGGCGAAGATCCTCGACTCCGGCCTGACGACCTCGCAGCTCGTCTCGACCGCGTGGGCGTCGGCCTCGACGTTCCGCGGCAGCGACAAGCGCGGCGGCGCGAACGGCGCCCGCATCCGCCTGGAGCCGCAGCGGAACTGGGAGGTCAACGAGCCCGACGCGCTCGCCCAGGTGCTGCGCACCCTGGAGAGCGTCCAGGAGTCGTTCAACAGCGCCCAGACCGGTGGCAAGAAGGTCTCGCTGGCCGACCTCATCGTGCTCGGCGGCACCGCCGCCGTGGAGCGGGCGGCGAAGATCGCGGGCCACGAGGTCCAGGTGCCCTTCACGCCCGGCCGCACCGACGCCACGCAGGAGCAGACCGACGCCGAGTCGTTCGCGCCCCTGGAGCCGACCGTCGACGGGTTCCGCAACTACCGCGGCAAGGGCCACCGGCTCCCGTCGGAGTACCTGCTCATCGACCGCGCGAACCTGCTCACGCTGACCGCGCCCGAGCTGACGGTCCTCATCGGTGGCCTGCGCGTCCTGAACGCGAACCACCAGCAGTCCCAGCTGGGTGTCCTCACCACGACGCCGGGGTCGCTGACCAACGACTTCTTCGCCAACCTGCTCGACATGGACGTCGAGTGGAAGGCGACGTCGGAGGACGCGGAGACCTTCGAGGGCCGCGACCGCACCACCGGCGAGGTCCGGTGGACCGGTAGCCGCGCCGACCTCGTGTTCGGCTCGAACTCCGAGCTCCGCGCCGTCGCCGAGGTCTACGCGAGCGACGACTCGAAGGAGAAGTTCGTCCGCGACTTCGTGGCGGCCTGGACGAAGGTCATGAACCTCGACCGCTTCGACCTGGTCTGATCCCGAGCGCGTCCGGGCCCGTCGCCGCGGCGGCGGGCCCGGACGTGTGCTCAGGGCACGACCACGGGCGTCCCCCAGCCGTTCTCCGGGGTGATCTTCCGCTTGCCCTCGGCGAAGCCGTCCAGCCTGGGCACGTCCGCCGACGGCACCTCGATCGCCACCAGCTCCGACTTCTCGGGCTGGGTACCGGTGGGCGCACAGCTCCACAGCGCACCGGTGCCGTCCTCCTCCCGCACGCACGGCTGCTGCGGGTAGAACTGCTCGCCGAGCCTGGCGAACGCGTAGAGCACGCGGCCGGTGTCCACCGCGGTCACCCGGACGGCCCGTCCGGCGGGCCGCGCCGACGTCGAGGGCTGCGGCTCCGAGGTGGGCACGACGTCGCTCACGTCCGGGACCGGCGTGGCCGCCTCGGGCCTGCCCGTCGCGTAGCCGAGCGCGAACACCGCGACCAGCACCGCGAGCACCACCGCGAAGGCCACGGCCAGCAGCGGCCTGTTCACCGCCACCGCTCCCAGCGGCCTCCTGGCGCGCTGCGGCTTGAGCCGCCTCGGCCTGGGGTAGCCCGCGTCCCACCGTTCGAGCGCCACGACGGCGATGTCCTGGCGCTCGACGCTCGACGCGGCCAGCCCGAGGACGCGGGCGAACTGCCCGGACCTGCCCCTCCGGATGAGCTTCCGCGCGTGCTCGCGCGCGTCCTCGTCGTCGCGGAGGTCCTCCAGCTCCAGCCCGTACAACGCGTGCGCCAGGTCCCGCAGGCCGTCCCCGGTGGCGGCCTCGACCCGGTCGGCGACGTCGTCCACCACCCGCACGTCGACGTCCTTGCGGACCATGGACCGGAACTCGCGCCCCTGGTTCCCCAGCGCCCGCAACGCCTTCCGCAGCTCGTCGATGGACGAGACGTCGCGCAGCCGCGCGTCCCACTGCTTGCCGAGGTTCGGCATCCGGTGTCCGCTCCGCGAGTCGTCCACCCGCACCGCCTGGTGCGGGGGCGCGCTGTCACCCCGCCGGGGTTGACGTCCGGCCACGACGTCGACGGTCGGCGGAGGTGCCGAGGCTCCCCGCAGCAGGGCGTCGAGCAGGTCGCAGGCGAGCGGCCTCGACCTGCTGTCCTCCGGACGGCCGCGGAGGTCGACGACCGTGCGGCGCGCGACCCCCCCGTTCGGGATCTCCGGCAGGAACACGATCTCCGGCAGGTCGCGGACACCGAGGTCGTGGCGGTTCGCGTAGGTCGAGTACGACCACGTCCGCCCGCACCCCGTCCGCCTCAGGTGTTCGTCGGCGGCCTCGCGGAGGCCCCACACCACCGCCAGCCGGTCCTCGTCCGGGCAGCCGATGATGCTCAACGGCTCGCCGGGGGCGTCGAGCAGGCGGGAGAGGACCACGGCGAGCTGGTCCTCCAGGTGCCGCACGGACGTCGGCGACCACCGCGACGCGGCCGCCACCGCGGCGAGGGCGCGCGCCCTGATCGGTGCGGGCCTGCCCGGTGGCGCCTCGTCCCTCCACCCGCCCCACTGGGCCAGGGCGAGGGAGAGCGACACGTCCAGCACCGACGCCGATCCGATCAGCACGTGCGCGTTCCCGCGCCCCTGGGAGAACCCGCGTTCGACCCGGCGCACGACCGCGGCCGACCCGTCGTCGAACCGGAGGTACGACAGGGCGCTCGCGGGCAGCTTCCCGCCCTGCACCGGTTCGAGCCGGGTGTGCTCCTGGAGCCGCGCCCGCCACTTCTTCATGTCGTTCTCGTAGAGCGAGCAGGTGATCATGTGGTGTCCGCTGTCCATTTCGGACACCCCGAAGAAGGCCTGGTGGACCTCCTCGTCCGGTTTCGGCTCGGTCATGGTCTGCCCACCCTGTCGGCTTCGGGTCCGGTGATGATCCCGGTCATGGCGAGGATCGACACCAGCGGTTCGAGCACCCTGGTCGGGTGGAACCCGTGCGGGAAGTGCTTCTTGCCGGGGTCCGCCGCGTCGACGGGGACGGCGTCGCCGCCGCTCGCCGAGACGAAGTGCAGCGTGCACCGGGCGAACTCGTCGAACGGGCGCAGCGAGGCCAGTGCCCCGGCCTGGTGCAGGTAGGCGTAGACGTCCCTGGACTCGGCGCGCACGCGGTCGGCCTTCAGCTCGGTCTCGTCCCCCCGGTGCAGCCAGCGCTCGGCGGGCGGCACGTACCTCAGCCGGTCGGCCTTGGTCACCGCGATCACCGCGGGCAGCCGGTCCCCCGGCAACTGCGCGACGGCCTGCTCGAACGACGCGTTCTCGCTCCGCCCGGACGACCTCCCGGTCTCCAGCGGGTCCTCCGAGGCGTGGACGAAGATCACGGCGTTCGTGGCCATCAGGAACCTGTTGGCCCTCGGGTCGGTGCTCTCCAGGTCCTCCCCCGCGACGTCGAAGAACGTCACCGGGCGCTGGCCGCCCGGCCCGCGCACCAGCAGGATGTCGGCGGCCTCGACGATGCCGTTGCCGGTGCCCGCGAGCAGGTCGCCCCGCTCGAACGGCAGGATGAAGTACTCGCGGAACGCCTTGTGCCTGCGGACGTCCAGCGCGGTGACGGTGACGCCGTGCGTCGCGAGCCCGTTGAGGTACGCCTGCCGGATCATGGCGGTCAGCAGGTGCGTCTTGCCCGAGATCGGCGCGCCCACGAGCCCGATCACCAGCGGGTCGCCGTGGTCGGCGTAGGTGGCGGGCAGGTAGTGCTCCGGTGTGTCGCCCGCCGGGTTCGGGCACTGCCGGTACCCCTTGCGCACCAGGTTGTCCCGCTTGGTCGGGGACAGCGACGAGACGTCGACCAGCTCGAAGCGGTCGTTGCGCTCGTCGTGGAGCGAGATGTAGGGGTCGTCGGGCCAGACGAACTCGTCGGCGCAGACGGGGCAGCGCATCACCCTGGGAGGCCGTCCCTGGGGGGGAGCACTCATATCAGCACCACCGCTCCGATGATCAGCGCGCACAGCAGGACCGCCGCGGCGACGTAGTGGAAGACCCGCTTCCCGTGCCCGTCGGCAGGCACGACCGGGCTCCGGACCGGCTCGCGGGTGGGAGGGGCCGCCGGTGCGCGCTTGCGGGCGCAGGCGCGGTCGAACAGCGCGCGGCCCGCCGCGAGCTGGGCCTCCGGGTCGACGTGCGGCGGCAGGTGGGCGTCGGTGTGCAGGCGGCCGAGCAGGTCCGCGACGAGCGGTCGCCGGTCCACCGGGTTGTCGAAGACGGGATCGAGGAGTTCCCGCAGCCGCTGCGGGTCCCGGCCGCGCTCCTGCCGCGCGTCGCCGATGTGCAGCCGCCTGATCAGCAGAGCCGCGCCCCACAGGTCGTCGCGCTCGTCCACGACACCGGTGCCCGCGGTCTGCTCCGGCGAGCGGACCGCCGACCGGCAGGCGCGCCGCGGTTCACCGACGCGTTCGGACGACTCGAAGTCGACGAGGTGCACGGTGCCGTCGTCCCAGCGCACCGAGTCCATGCTCACCGCGCCGTGCACGACGCCCGCCTGCGCGGTCAGGTGCAGCGCGCGGAGCAGCCCGCTCTCGAACCGCCTGCGCTGGACGTCGTCGAACCGCGCGACGTGCTCGGCGGCGGGCGATCCCGCGTACTCGCGCAGCAGCGCGAACGGCTCCTCGGCGTCGATGTTGTACGCCACGAGCCGCGGCAGCTCGGCCGGGTACCGGTCGGGGAAGACCTGGCCGAGCCGCGCGCCCGCGCGGATCTCGTTGCGCAGCAGGTCGTACAGCCTCGGGTTGCGCCTGCCCGCCGCGCGCGAGACGTACTTGCGCAGGTACAGCCGTCCGTTCACCTTGACCAGCCGCTGCTCCAGCGCGGCTCCCGGCGTGACGAACTCGTTCAGCTCCTCGACCTCGATCTCGGCCAGCACACCGGTCACGTACCGGCAGCGCACCAGTTCCGCCATCTACCGCACACCACCCGACACCTGACGCACCGACTCGGGCCGCAGCGGCAGCAGCCGCACGGCACCGACGAACTCCCCGCCCTCGCTCCAGGCGACGCCGGGGTCCGCGACGAGCGCCGCGTGCGCGCCGTCGCGTTCGAGCACCTGCCGCAGCCGTGCGGGCGCGACCCGGACCAGCCCCGACGTGGCGCCGGTGCTGAGGTAGCCGAGCTGGCCGCTGCGGCACAGCTGCGTCATGTCGTCGGCCCCGTCGGCGCGCAGCGCGGCCAGCGCCGCGGGCGACTCGGCCCAGACGCGGGCCATCAGCGCGTCGCGGGGCCCGCGCGCGGTGCCGAACCGCGTGGCGGTCATCAGGCCGTTGCGCCGGACGTCCGCGCCGTACTCGTCGAGCAGCCGCTCCAGGCGCTGGGTGTACACGCCCTGCGGTGTGGTCACGTCGGCCGCCGCGGCGGGCCAGGCGATCTCCAGCGCGGTGCGGCAGACGTCGACCAGGTCGCCGCGGACGACGGCGTACAGCTCCTGCGGAACCGGCCGCACCATCCGGGTCTGGCCTCCGGGCGACGGCTCCGGCGCGACGAACAGGGCGTCACCCGAGCCGCCGAGCGTCGTGGCGATCTCCCCGAGGCCCGCCGCGACCTCGGCCGCCGCCGCCGCGAGCACCCGCCTGCGCAGCATCGGCAGCCACTCGCGCGCGGTCACGTCCTCGGCGATCTGCGTCAGGTCGCCGACCGTCGCCCGCAGTCGCGCCACCCCCAGCTCGTCGCGCCACTCCCGCACCGCCGACCGCCAGCTCACCACCACGACCACGGCGCTGAGCACGGCCACGAGCACCGCCGAACCGGGGAGCGCCCACCGCGGGACGTCCACCAGGAACCGGGCCACCCGGACCGCGAACAGCTCTCCCGCACCGGCTCCGGCCACCGCTCCCAGCACCCCGGAGACACCGTAGGTGGCCACCGACGGGACGAGCGCGTCCTCCAGACCGCGTTCGGCCTCCGGGCCGGGTCGACGGGCCAGCAGCAGCCAGCCGGACCCGAACCACGCCACCGCGAGCAGGCAGCCCGCCACCCAGCCCAGCCAGCCCGGCCCGCACAGCAGGGCCACCAGCGCGCAGGCCGGGAAGACCACCGGCAGTGCCGCCAGCGGGAGCGGCCAGGTGCGGAACTCCGGCATCGCCAGGCTCAGCGGACCGCGCTTGCGCACCTCCTCCACGGCCGTCGCGCACCCCTGCGGACCGCTGTTCGCGGCCACCAGGCGCAGGTCCCGCGCCAGCGGCGACAGCGCGGCGCCGTCGTCGAGCCTGGCCTCCACCGCCTGCCGCAGGTCCGCCGCGATCTCGTCGCCGTCGGCCTCGCGGGGCCGTGGCACGCCGAGCGCGACGACGTCCTCCACGGACGGACGTCCGACCTGGAGCTGGCCGTCCATGCGGGTGAGCAGCTCCGCGACCGCGCGGCGGTAGTTCTCCACCGCCTGGCCCGCCCACACGACCTGGCTGCCCAGGCGTTCCGTCGTCCGGGGCGAGTACAGCAGCGCCTTGGCCGTCCCGAGCGTCCTGGCCAGTTCGGCGACGTGGTCCAGCCGCCGCAGCGCCTCCGTGCGCGAGGTCTGCACCGGCCCGGACAGCACGGCGCCGTCCCGGCCGCTCGGCAGGTAGGAGCGGCGGATCGACTCGCCGAGGTCGTGCGGCGTCGCGTGCTCGGCCGCGCACAGCGACCGGACGGCCGCGGCCCGCGCCTCGGCCAGCTCGACCGGGTCCGCGGCGCTGGACACCAGCCGGACGCCGGGGTTGACCGCCGCGCTGGGCAGGCCCTCGGCCGTCGCGACGACCCGGTCGAACAGCGCGGGCACGCGCAGCGCGGCCACCAGGCTGTCCAGCGCGTCCTCCGACGACTCGGACCGGCGCGGGGCCGACCGCTCCGGCGCCCAGTCCACGCCGCGGGGATCACCGACCCACAGGACGGTGGCGTGCCGCAGCGCCGGTGGGATGTCCAGGACCACCCCGTCCAGCGGGTTGTCCGTGCCCACCTCGCCGACCGCGACGCACACCACCGCCGTCACCATCTTCTCGGCCAGCAGCGCCAGGTAGGTCTCCGCGTGCTCCAGGAGGGCGTCGGCGCGGTCGACGACCACGACCCCGCCCTCCAGCGCGTCCGGTGGCTCGGCCTCCGGGTCGCGCAGGTCGACCAGGACGATCCTCGACGTGCTCATGCCGACGCCCCACCACCGAGACCGCGGGCGAAGTCCACCTGTTCCCTGAGGTCCAGCAGGCTCTTCGCCGTGGCGCCGACGTGCTGGTCCAGCGCGTCCGGCAGGGTGTGCGACCAGAACTCGCGGAAGACGGCGAGCTGCGGGTCCTGGCCGAGCACCCGGTTCTGCTCGGCCTCCTTGACCTTGAGCAGCTCCGACCCCGAGAGGTCCACGAGCGCGGCGAACTCCGGTGCCGGTGGTCGCGGCGACCGGTCTGCGTGGGCCGGGACGGTCGACATGAGCCGGGCCGCGAGGCTGCGGCGGGTCTGGTTGTCGTCGGTGAGCACCCAGCGCTCGTAGGCCTGGAGCACGCTCGCCCACGACGACAGCGCGCCGATCGGCGTCAGCTCCAGCTTCATCGACACGGCCTCCCTGCTGCCGAGTTCCACGGTGATGTGCTCGGGGCTGGCGGGGTCGCCCGCGATCAGGACCTTGCCGTCCCACGCCGCGCAGAGCAGCCGGTGCAGCACGTGCCTGCGGTCGTGCTCGCCCATCAGCAGGTAGTCGCTGTTCTGGCTCAGCCTGCGCCGCCAGGCCAGGCTGTCCTGCGGCTGCGGCTCGCGCTGCGCCTCGGCCCAGAGTTTGATCACCCGGCGCAGCTCCGGCACCTCGGTGACGCCCATCGAGCTGCGGTTGAGCACGACGATCATGGCGTCGGCCTGCACCGCGCGGAACTCCGGCTCGCCGACCATGTCCACGGGCAGCGAGACCTCGCGCCGCAGGAACCGCTCCACGTCGTCGTTCTCCTGCGCGGCGGGGTAGGTGAACAGCACCTTGAGGGCCGCGTTCCCGTCCGGGGCGAACCCGCCGGGCACGAGTTCGGCCAGCTTCTGCCGGAACCTGTTCAGGTCGGACTCGGTGACCGTGTTGTCCCGCCGCTGCACGGCGTTCGCCAGCAGGTCCTCCATCCGCGGCACCAGCGCGGGCCGCGCGCGGTCGCCGGGGCGGATGCACTCGGCCACCGCCTCCTTGATCCGCTGGCGGACGTGGGCGACCGCGGCCTCCGGGTCCTGGTGCCCCGCGGTCATCGCCTCGGCCCAGCCGTCCTGCCCGAGCAGCAGGTTCAGCACGTGCCCCTCGCGCGCGTTCGCCTTGAGGTGCTGGGACAGGTCCTCCTTCAGCCGCAGCAGCACCGACTGGTAGAAGCCCTCCAGGCCGTGGTTCTCCGGCGGCAGCAGGTAGGTCACGCCGACGCGCGACTTGTAGAGGTCCTTCGACCGCTGGTCGAACTGCGTCGGGTCGTTGCGGGCGTGCGTGACGAACGCGTCGTGCACGGCGCGGAACTCCTCGACGAACGCCTGCCACGGCCGGTCCCACAGCCGGTGGCTGTCGTTCCAGGCCGCGTTCCAGATGCGCCGCGACTGCCAGGCGTACCAGGCGTCCTGCTGCCGCATGACCGCCTGGACCGGTTCGTCGGCGATCCGCAGCCGCTGCATGAACCTCTTCTGGAGGTTGCTCGGCAGCGGGGGCACGGCGGCGTTGAGGCCCGGAGCCGCCGCCGGGGGCACCCGCCAGGTCTCCAGCATCGAGCGGAACCCGCCCTTGTCCAGCGCGTCGGCGAGGTCGCGGTTGCCGAAAACGGTGCGGTGCAGGCGGAACAGGTCGATCTCCCGCAGCAGCAGCGAGGCCGCCGCCGACGGGTTGAACTCCTGCGCCAGCGTCGCGACCGGCCCGCCGAGCCGGTCCTTGTCCCGGTCGATGGCGGCGGCCATCGCGTTGGCCCGCTCGGTCAGCGCCGCGATGACCGCCCCGTAGCCGACGGGGTTGCCCTGCGGCGGGATCCGGGAGGGCGTCGCCTCCAGCAGCCGGTCCAGGCCCGCGCCGCTGATGAACTGCCGGATGTGCGCCTTGTTGGTCTCGGCCGCGCCCGGCGGCACCAGCAGCTCGTTGACCGCGTTGGCGAGCAGGTGGGAGCTGACCACGTCGGTCAGCTCCAGCAGCGGCGTGGTCAGCGCGGCGACCGCGCTCGTGGTCACGCCCCGGCGGCCGACGCCGGTGTCCGCGGTGGCGTGCCGGTCGACCTTGCTGTTGATGAAGCCGTCCGCGAAGGACTGGTAGGGGCGGTTGGCCCCCTCCTCCTGGTCGTCCTGCTCCGTGGGGCCCGCCCCGATCAGCGACGTCATCAGCGACACCATCGACCGGTTGAGGTCGTCGCGCCGCACCCCGCCCACCGGACGGCCGAACAGGAACGCCGTCTGCACGGTGTTCGGCAGGAGCTGCACCTGGTCGAGCCGCGGGTAGCGGACGGACACCGCGCCGTGCGTCCCCTTGTGGTCCAACGCGTCCGGCGAGCCCTGCGCGTTCTGGTCGTCGATCAGCCGGAACAGGTCGACCAGCGAGGAGCCCGCGTTGAGGTCGGCCGGACGGCCGCCGCCCTGCCCGTCGTCGAACGCCGACGGCATCAGCACCAGCGGGTAGATCTCGGCCTGCTTGCCGCCGCGCTGCATCAGGTGGCCGATCAGGTGCAGGTAGTCGTAGAAGATGCCGCTGCCGGTGCCGCCCGCGACGGAGAACACCACGAACACGATCACCGTGTCGACGCGCTGCGTGCGCTTGCCGCTCACGACGTACAGGTCACCGGCGGACTCGTTGATGTCCTCCATGGCCTTCTTGATCCCGAGCAGCGCGGTGTCCGGGTTGCGCCGGATCGTCTCGAACAGCACCCCCCGCCCCACGGTGGGCAGCTGGCCCGCGCCGCGCACCAGCGGACCGATCCTCGGGTCGCTCTCCTTGGAGGGCAACCAGTGGATCGTCTCCTCGTCGGTGTTGATGCGCAGGCTCTGGGCCACGTCGGCGGAGTTCGACAGCCGCGCGGGCACCAGGTCGGCGATCTGGTGCATGGTCTTCTGCGCCGCCTGTTCGTGCTCGCGGCCGGGCACCACCTCCCGCCGGACCCGCTGCAACTCGTTCGCGCTGAGGTCGGCGTACACGAACTGGAGGCACGACGGGAGCTGGTAGGGAAGGAAGTTCGGGTTCTGGACGTCCCCCAGCAACCGCGTCCCGTCCGGCCCGCACAGCTCCTCCCTCAGGCGTTTCTCCAACTCGGCGCCGACCTTGCACCCGGTCCCGCCGAGTCCGACGAACATCATCGGCTGGTAGATCCTCATAACGGCATCGTCCTCACGGTCGCAGGCCGGACATGTGTCGTGCTCACTGGTTCTTCCCCCGGCTCTCGATGAGTTCCAGCAGGCGGCGGACGGATTCGCCGACCTCGTGGAACAATCCGTCCTCAGTGGACTGTTCAGGGCGTTCGGCACCCGCGCCGAACACCCGCATCCCGAACGCGCGGCGCAGGTCCGCCCCGGTCTCGCCGAGCGAGTCGGCGTAGTCGGGCAGCGAGCGCATCTCGATGGCGAGCTCGCGCGCCCACTTCGCGGACTGCCGGTGCTTGGACGACTCCTTCGTCAGGTACCCGGCGAGCAGCGCGATCGGGACGGTCGCGGACAGCCGCAGCAGTTCGGCGGTCAGCGAGGCGGGCTCCATCCCGACGTTGATCAGGACGGCGCCGCAGGCGATCAGCACGAGCAGGAGGGCGACGACGTTGCGCAGCAGGTCCGCCCGCTTGCTCTCCTTCTCCGCGTGCTCCGCGTAGTACTCGCCGAGTTCCTTGATCTTGGTGTCGCCCAGGGCCTTCCGGTCGGCGCGCAGCCGCTTGGCCAGCGCCCGCTCGGTCTGCTGCACGAGCCTGCGCGCCTTGAGCTGGCGCGACGCGTCCTTCGCGACGAGCAGCGCCCCGGCTCGCGCGTCCGGGTCGTCGGTCGTCCGCTCGACCACCGAGACGAAGGCGTCGACCGCCTTCTCCAGGTCCTGCCTCAGCCCGGCCGCCAGACCGGTCAGCCGGTCGACGAGGTGGCCGCCGGGCCCGCTCGTCCCCTCCTCCGGCAGGGCACCGCCGTCGATGGCGACCATGCACGCGCCGAAGTCGTCGATGGTGGAGTGGATGCCCGCGACGGCCTCGACGTAGGTCCGGTCCCCCAGCACCGCGTCGCGGATCGTCTCGTCCACCTCGGGTCCGGCCAGGGACCGGTAGACGAACTCGGCGACCAGTCCCACGTCCCCGCAGGCCATCTGCACGCGCCTGTCCGGCACCGCGTTCCAGTCGTCCCGGATCCGGGCGTCCAGCCGGTCGACGGCCTCCGCCGCCTCACCGAGGGTCCTGCCCGCGGGGTCACCCGGTCGCGCCATCGGCTACTCACCACCTTCCCGCTTGAGGAACTCCGCGGCGGGGGTCGCGACCCTGGAGTCCTCCGCCCGCACGGCCTTCCGGCCGATCAGCCCCTTCCAGTTGCCGGTCCACCTGCCAGGAGGGCGGCACACCCGCCGGGCGACCCACTGGAGGGCCAGCACGTCCACGGCGAAGTAGGCCGTGAGCACCCCGAACCACAGCAGCGGGAGCCGCTTGCCCGACTCGACCGAGGACAGGGCGCCGAACCTGGTGCGGGTGTCCGGACGCGGCCCGAGCGCCGCCACCGCACCCGCCAGCTCACCCGCGCGCGTCCGAGCGTCCTCCCGCTGACGGGTGAGGTCGGCGAACCGGGTCTCGGCGGCGGCGCGGACCGTGCCCATCTCGCGCTTCAGGTCGTCGACGTCCCGCTCGACCCGGTGCCTGCGCTCCTTCTTCTCGAAGTACGCGTCACCCTTGCCGGGCTCCTGCGTCCCGCACCCGCCGTCCAGTTCGCACAGCTCGTTGTCGGTCGCCCTGGCGAGTTCGGCCTCCAGGTCGGCGAGCCGCTTCCCGAGCGCGTGGACCGCCGGGTCCAGGTCCACCGGGGGCACCTCGCGCTCCACGACCTCGTTCACGAGGTCCTGGGCGTGCCGCAGCAGGCCCGCCTCCCGGTCCCAGTCCACGACGGCCCGCTCCCCGCGAGCCGTCTCCACCTCGTCGCCGAACACCCAGAAGACCGCCGAGAACGCCACGAAGAACGCCGCGCACAGGCCGAGGGCGTGGCGCCACAGCGGGATCCGCGGCGGGCGCACCTCGCCGAGCACCCGCGTCACCGTGGCGCCGTTCACCGACCAGAGCAGCAGGAACACCGCGACGGTCGCCACGACCGAGACCCACGTCGGCGCCCACGCCCCGACGAAGATCGACAGACCCACCACGGCCGTCGAGACGAACGAGAGCAGCCGCGCCCACCGGTTCAGCTGCCTGAGCCGGGCGTGGTGCCCCCTGGCCTGCCGCTGACCGCGTCTCCGCCTGCCTGCCATGATCGCCCCATCCCCTCATCACGCGAACGGGTTGTTCGGGTCGACGGCGGTGCCCGCGTCCGGCGCGGGACCCGCGTGCCTCGTGCCGCCGGACGTGCCGACGTCGAACGGGTCCGCCGACGAGTAGGAGCTCCCCGACGGGAACGAGGCCGCGAACGGGTCCCCCGCCGGGGCCGACCCGGTGGCGAACGGGTCCGGTGTCGCGAACGGGGTGGCCGGCGGGCCCGCGGTGACGCCGACCGCGCCGAACTCGTCGACGAAGGCGACGGCGGTGTCGTCGCCGATGTCGTGGCGCTCCCCGATCGCCAGCACCACCGGCTGCTCGCCCGGCGCGGTGAGGCTGACGCCGCCGCTGACGCGCCGGACCTCGTAGACGGTCGGGTCGCCGTCGCCCGCGTGCTGGAGCTGGGGGCCGGTGAAGTCGTTCTGCACGACGAACCGGAACACCTTGGCGTTCGCGTCGCGCGGCGTCAGCTCCGACGCGGGGAACCCGCCCTGCCACAGCTGCGCCAGCAGCCCCCGCGCCTTGCCCGCCTCGCTGCGGGACCGCAGCCCCAGCAGCGCCCACAGCGCCCCGGCCAGCAGCAGCACCCCGAGCGGGATCCACAGCCAGAGGTACTTCTCCAGCAGCCCCGGTTCCGGCGCGACCTCGACGGCCAGCAGGCGTTCGGCCACCGGGGTGTTCGCGTCGTCGACGAGGCGCAGCGCCGCCCCGCTGGGGCCGATCGCGGTGTCCGCGCCGAACCGCAGCGCGTACTGGACCTCGGTCTTGCCGGGGGCGGCTTCCACGGTCGCCGGGTCGACGGTCAGCGTCGTCCCGGCCGACGGGCTGTCGATCACGAGCTTCAGCCGGGCGGGCTTCCCGGAGTTGTTGGTGATCGACACGGTGCCGGAGACCGTGCCGCCCGGCACGACGGTCGCGCGGTTGCTGTCGAAGAGGATCTGCGCCTGCACCTGGGCCGCGTCCTCCAGCACCTTCGTCGACAGGACCCTGGTGTCGCCGCCGACCCCGATCCCGGTGACCTCCCCGGTGAACGTGAGGTCGCCGGACGCGTCGTCGGGCACCGTGAACCGCCCGGAGAACGTGCCGTCGCCGTCGCCGTCGGCGAGCGTGACCTTCTGCTCGGGGAAGCCCGAGCCGCCGGTCATGGCGGTGGTGAACGTGAGGCCCTTCAGCATCTCGGGGTCGACGACGGCCCGGCCGCGCGCCCACACCTGCATGTCGACCTCGACCTCCTCGCCCGCGGCGGGCCGCGGCGGGGTGGCGGTCAGGTTCGCCTTGACGGCGGCCTGGTAGACGACGGTCGCGGCCACCTCCTGCGCCGGGATGTCCGACGAGGACAGCCGGACCGTCCACCGCCCCGGTTCGGGGTCGGTGACGCGCAGCGACTCCGTCTCCGTCGACTGCCCGGCGAACTCGAAGTCCGACCCGCCCGCCCTGGGCGCGGGTTCGCTCGCGCCCGGCGCGCGGTACTCGACCTGCACCCGCGCGTCCCGCTTGAAGACGAGGATGGACGCGTCGCTCGCGATGGCCGGGATGTCGACCACGAGTTCCACCGAGCCGCCGGGGGGCAGGACCTCGTTCACCAGCGGGTTGATCTTGACGCAGCTCGCGGAGCTGAGCGCCTCCACGACGGCCGTCCTCAACTCGGCCGCCCCCGGCACCACCCGTTCCCGCGGATTGGGCGCGGCGGGCGTGCAGCTCACGCCCTTCGCGAAGCCGCTGAGGGCATTCGTGTCCACGTCGCCGAATCCGAGCGGCCACACCTGGGCGCCCACGCCGTCCAGTTCACCCAGCACTTCCCGCACTTTCGCGGCAGCCGCGCCATTGCGCCGTTCCGGTGTGTCGCCCCAGGCCGGGCTCTCGGAGACGTCGAGCTTGCCGTCGGTGAGCAGGAAGACGACCTTCTTCTCGGGCACCGCGCCCCCGACGAATGCGAGGGCCTGTTGCAGCGCGGTGGCGTGGTCGGTTCCGTCGCCTTCACCGTCGTTGCGCTTGCGCAGATCACCAATGCATTTGGCGAGCTGGTCGCGCTGTTGCGCGGAATCCAGCTTCGTCGGCTGGCACACGACGTCGACCGCGCTCTGACCGGGCCGCTCGGAGCTGCCGAACCCGACCACCGACACCACCGAACCCGGTGCCAACACGCTGGCCGCGATCGTTCTAGCAGCCTCTTTCTCAGCGGTGACGTCGGCGTCGTCGAGACTGCCCGACTGGTCGACGAGCACGACGACCTGGAGCGCGGGCAGCGTGGCCTGCTGGTCCTGCACAGCGTTCCCGGCAAATGCGGCAGAGGGTGAAATCGCGATTCCGATGCCGAGCGCCACCGTCGACAGCATCCGACCAAACGTGTTGTTCCCGCCATATCCCATGCGGATCAACCAATCCATACTAGTGCTTTCCACAACGGCTCAGCGCCGGATACATTCCAGATCGCCGCGTGGTCGACAGCTGTTACACCAAAGCGGACCACCTTTCACAGCCAACGTAGAACAGGCAGGACACGAACCGCCGCCGAATAGTTCCGTGGACAATAAATGACCAGAATGCGACGTCATTTTGACCAGCAATTGTCCACTTCGCCGGTCGCGGCCGGGACATCAGCGAACGGATTGTTCACCCCATCGAGCGACAAGTGAGGAGTGGTCACGATCGCGCGACGAGGCGGCCCGACCGGAGTCGGGTCGCCTCGTCGGATCGGAGCGGTCAGGAGCAGCGGAAGTTCGCGGCCGACGCCGGGTCGCCGTGGCCGGTGCAGCGGGCCACCATCGGGCAGCGGCAGACGTCGCGGGTGACGGTCCGGCCGTCGGCGCCGGTCACCGAGGCGGCGAGCGTGGCGGACGCCCTGCCCTTCTCCACCCGGTCGACCAGCGCGCCGAGGTCGTCGGTCGGGAACGGGCCCGCGCCGCCGGGCACGCAGTGGTCGACACCGGGCAGCAGGAACAGCCGGTAGAAGTCGTCGACCCTCCCGGCGCCGCCGAGCGCGCGTTCGACCCGCTGCCGGTGGTCGACCGTGCCCGGGGTCGGCACGAGCTGGTCGGTCTGGCCGTGCCAGCTCAGCAGCTCGCCGCCCGCCTTCGCGAACCTCGACGGGTTCGGGTCGTCCGCCCCGATGACGTCGGCGAACTCGCGGTGCGACGCGCGGAAGACCTGCTCGAAGGTCCGCTGGTCCAGCGTCGTGGCGTCGAACGACGGGCCCCCGGTGAGCCGCGGTACGACGCGCACGAGCGGAAGCCGGCCACCGGTCCGGTGATCTCCGTGCCCGCCATCACGATCGGCAGCGACTTCGACGGGGCCGCCGCGGACGGGAGGGCCTGCCGGGCCGAGTTCACCGGGAAGTACGACCACCGGATCTTCGCGGGCATCGGGCGCAACGTCCCCCAGGAGGCGCCGAAGCCGTTCGCGCGGGCCATCGTCGACGCCGACCGCCTCTGAGGCCGCGACGGGACACGTCCGTCTAGAGAATCGACATCGCTAGACATGCCGGGCGATGTGCGAAATGCTGGGCGGACGTGCCCGACACCCCCTGCGGAGAGACCATGCCCCGAGACAGCGCCACGACCGTCACCCCCGACCTGCTGACCGCCGTCACGGCGCTGGCTGAGGCGGAGCGGAACCTGACGGAGCAGCTCCAGGCGCTGTCCCGTGCCAGGGCGGCCCGCCACGACGCGCACGCCCACCGCGACGCCCTGATCCACGCCGAACTGGACCGCAACGTCCCCGTCGTCGAGCTGTGCAAGGTCACGGGCCTGACCCGCGCCCGGATCTACCAGATCAGGGAGAACAAGCCGTAGTCCACGCCGGTCGCCGACGAGGTCGAGGCCCGATCACCGAGGGGCGGGCGGGGTCTCCCACACGTCGGCGAGGCCCCTCCCGAACAGGGTCGCGGTCGACCGCAGGGCGTCGTCGAGGTCGAAGCCGTCCGGCTCGATGAGCGCCTGGAGGTGGATGCCGATGAGCGCGCCGTTGAGCGCCACCGCGAAGGCGTGCTCCTGCCTCGCCGCGGTCTCGGGATCGACGTTCTCGGGGCGCTGGAGGCGGACCCAGAGTTCGAGGCCGTCGCGCCGCTGGGCGAGGAACTCCTGGTACCGCTGGTGCACGGCACCCGTGCTGGTCATGGCCTCGGTCAGGATCATGAACAGCAGCGCCGAGTTGTCGCTGCGGACCCAGGCGGCGTAGTCGTCGAGCAGTTCCGCGAGCGGCGGCGGGGACCGGTGGCGCTCCGGCGCCATCGCGCGGTCGATCGCGCGCTCGACGACGGCGATCACGAGCCCGTCCTTGTTCGTGAAGTGCCACGGGATGGAGCCCCGGCTGATCCCCGAGCGCTCCGAGATGTCCACGAAGGACGTTCGCTCGGCCCCGCGCTCCGCGAACAGCTCCTCGGCCGCGTCCAGGATGCGGCGGCGGCTCTCCTCGCCGATCTCGTCGATCCTGCGCCGTCCTCGGGAACCCACGGTCGTCATCCTAGGTCGACGCCCCCGCGCCGCCCGGTGGCGAGCAGGGCGGGCAGGGCCAGGTCGTCGACCACGTGGTCGAGGAACGCGGCGTCCAGCGGCAGCCGCCACAGCCAGCGCATGAACATCACCGACGCGACGACCTCCTCGAAGACCCGGTGGTCGACCGGACCGGGCAGCTCGCCGCGCCGGACGGCCCGCTCGACCACCTCGGGCGGGAGCCGCGCGCCGCTGGAGAACCGCGTCTCCAGCTCGTCGATCAGCTCGGGGTCCGACGCGCGGGCCTGCACCAGGCCGATCGCGAGCCTGCCGTCGAACCCGTCGAGGACCTCGGCGAAGCGGTGGGCGTGGGCGAGCAGGTCGCCGCGGAACCCACCCGTGTCGACGGACCACGGGGTCAGCCTCCCGTGGTAGCGGGCCATGGCGGCCACGGCGATCTCGTGCTTGTTGCGCCACCGCCGGTAGATGGTGGCCTTCGAGGTCCCGGCGCGGGCGGCCACGGCGTCGATCGTCATCGACACGTACCCGGTCTCGGCGACGAGTTCCAGCATCGCGTCGAGGATCCGGGCGTCGCGGGTGGGATCCAGCGGGCGGGTGGCGCTCATCGCACGAGCATAGGACGCCGCCTTCCCGCCTCTCCAATTGCTCAATCTGACCAGCTCAGAGGCTTTGTCGAAACGAAACCGTTTCGTACGGTAGCCTGGCGAGCCCAGACGTCCAGGAAGGGACACCATGCTCGTCACCTCCTACGCAGCCCGCTCGGCGGGCGCGCCGCTCCAGCGCCACGACCGCGAGACCGGCCCCCTCGGCGCACTGGAGGCCGACGTCCGCGTGACGCACTGCGGGGTCTGCCACACCGACGTCGCGCAGATCGACGACGAGTACGGCATCACCCGCTTCCCCTGCGTCGCCGGGCACGAGGCCGTCGGCGTGGTCGAGGCCGTCGGCGCCGCCGTCGACACCGACCTCCTGCCGATCGGCACCAGGGTGGGCGTCGGCGCGATCGCGGGGGCCTGCTTCCGCTGCGCCCTCTGCCTGAGCGGCAGGCACAACCTCTGCCCGCGGCGCGACGACACCGTGATGCGCGGCGACCGCGGCGCCTTCACCGAGGTGCTGCGCGTCTCGGACTGGCGCACGGCCTACCCGATCCCCGACGCCATCCCCTCGGAGCAGGCGGGGCCGCTGATGTGCGCGGGGGTCACCGTCTTCGCCCCGCTGATCCGGCACGGCGTCCGCCCCGTCGACCGGGTGGCCGTCGTCGGCATCGGCGGCCTCGGCCACCTGGCGCTGCGGTTCCTCGCCAAGTGGGGCTGCGACGTCACCGCCATCTCCGGCTCGCGGGCCAAGGAGGACGACGCGCGCCGCTTCGGCGCCACGTCGTTCATCGCGGCGCGCGAGGAGGGCGCGCTCGCGGCGGCGGCCGGGTCGTTCGACTTCGTCCTGTCCACGGTCTCGGCCGACCTGCCGTGGAACGACTACCTCGACCTGCTGGTCCCGCAGGGCGTGCTCAGCGTCGTCGGCGTGTCGCCCGAGCCGATCTCGGTGCACCCGATGCACCTGCTCCCCGCGGAGAAGACGATCTCCGGCGGCGTGCCCGCGTCGCCGAGCGAGACCCGGCTCATGCTGGACTTCGCCGCCCGCCACGGCATCGGCCCGCAGGTGGAGACCTTCCCGGTCGCCGAGATCAACCGCGCGGTCGAGGTCGTCCGCGGCGGTCGGGCGCGCTACCGGGCGGTCGTCTCCTTCGCCTGACCCGGTTCCGCGCGATCCCCGTGGGCGACCGGTCGGCCGCCCACGGGGATCGGGTCAGACCTGGCAGGGCGAGCCGCCGGGGTTGCCCGCGGTGCCCTCCACGTTGGCCTTCGCCTCACCGATCACCAGGTCGGTGAGCGGCGTGTCGAGCACGACCGCCCGCTGGACGACGCTGGTCCCGGTCGTCGTGGTGCTGTTGAGCTTCAACGAGCCGATCACCAGCGGGATGGTCAGCGGCGCGCTGCCCACCGTCACCGCGACACCGTTCACCTTCAGGCTCGCGATGCTCGACGACCCGGCGAACCGGGGCACCAGACCACCGCCGGGGCCCGCAACGCAGGTGGCGGAGGCGGAGGACTGGATCACGCCCAGCTCGATCGTCACCAGCAGGGTGCTGACGCGCGTCGAGTCGACGCGCGCGGACGCCGTCGCCCCGTCGGTGGTGGCGGGCGGCGACCCGGTCAGGTCGTCGGGCGTCTGGTCCGTGCGCGCGTCGAGCACCTCGGTGCGGACGGTCAGGATGCCCGCCGACAGCTGCGCGGTCGCGAGCGTCTCGTGGTCGTCGACGCACGGCACGTCCGGCGGGTTGGCCCGCGTCGAGACGATGCCCGCGAGGTTCAGCGCGGTGGCCTGGCAGGAGAAGACGCCCGTGCGCTCCGAGGTCGCGATCCGCAGGTCGGACAGCACGGGGCTGTCACCCGCCGCGTTCGCCGTCAGGGTCGCCCGGACCTCGACGTACCGGCCGGTCCTGGCGAACGCCACCCCGTTGGACACCGGGGTGAAGGCCTCACCGGCCAGGCCCGCCTCGGTGTTGGCGGTGCGCGCCTCCACCGCGATGGCCGTGCCCGCGGGCACGCTGCCCTGCGCCTCGGTGTTCCAGGTGACCGTGCCCCAGGTCTGGTCGGCCTGCCCGCCGTCCTGGACGACCGACCAGCTGCCCTGCGGCGCGGTGATCTCGCCGAGCACCGACCCGGTCATGTCGCTGTAGTTGTACGGCCCGGCTCCCGCGCCGAGGTCCACCGTGAGGTCGACGGCCCCCACCGGGTACCCGCCGCCGCCGATCGGCCCCGCCGCCGGGTCGATCCGCTGGGCGTTGTCGGTGCTGATGTTGGTGACCCAGACCTTGCCGTTGGTGTCGACCGCGACCCCCGTCGGACCGACGCCGCCCGGCAGCGGGACAGTGCCGACGTAGGTGCCGTCGGTGCGCAGGTGCCCGACGGTGGTCGCGCCGTTGAGGGAGTGCGCGACCCACACGTTGCCGTCGCGGTCGACCGCGACGCCCTGCGCGTTCTGGCTGCCGTGCTGGAACGCGCCGAGCACGGTGCCGTCCGGGGCCAGCTTCGCGACCCGGTTGCCCGAGAAGTTCGTGCTCCAGATCTCGCCGGTGGTCGAGTCCATGCCCAGTCCGTAGTCGCCGTGGGCGGGGCCGAGGCAGGCGCCGGTGGCCGTCACGGGGTCGTACCGCAGGAGGCCGTTGTTGCGCGCCGACCACAGCGTGCCCGCGAGGTCGATCAGACCGCCGTACCCGCCGCACCCGACGTTGAACTGGGTGCCGCTGGGCTGGCCGTCGGCGTTGAGCAGCTCGTGGTCGAGGTCCTGGCCCCCGGTCCACAACCGGTTCTGGGAGTCGACGGCGACCGTGCGGGTGTTGCTGGCCGTGACCCTGGTGTAGTTGATGACGCACTCGTCGGCCGCGGTGGTGACGCCGCCGTCGTCGTCCGCGCCGCCCGCGTTCGTCCACGGCCGCACGTCGCCCAGCCCACGGCTGGTGGCGATCAGCCCGTCCTGGTTCCGGTCCTCGCACCTGTTGTAGGCGAACGGGCCCTTGAGGAAGTCGCCGACCGGGTTCGGCGACCCGTCGGCGTTCACCCGCGTCCCGCCCTGGATCACCGCGACGCGCGTGACGGACCCCTTGCCGCCCGCGCCCTCGTTGCGGTTGGACAGCCAGGTGGAGCCGAACTTGTCCACCGTCGTGCGGGACGGGTTGCGCCCACGGCCGTCCGGTGCGGACGCCCACTCCCCCACGATGGCGCCGGTGTTCACGTCGATGCGGAGCATCGTGCCGCGCGCGGACGCCGCCACGTTGACGTAGGGGAAGAAGACCGTCGACCTGGTGAGCTGCAACTGGTCGTTGTCGGGCGCGTCGTGGTCCACGTCCTGGAGGACGCCGCCGTCGAAGTCGGCGTCGGTGGTGTAGAGGACGTCCGTGCCCACCACCGGGGCGGCGGACGCGGGAACGGGCAACGCGGCGAGCAGGGCGAGCGAGGTCGCCGCGGCCAGTGCTCCCGGGGTCGATCTCGCTCGGCGGCGGGGGGTTCGTCTCATGACGGCTCCATTCCGATCTCCGGTCGAACCGGACAATCTGCCCAGTTCGCAGGGGATGAGTCGGGCCACCGCCCACTCCGTTACCAGCGCCCGGGATCGCGACCGCGACCGTTCGGAGGACGACCGTCCACAGTCATCCGCTTCCCGCGGGCGTTTCCCACCTCCGGCCGAACCGGGTACCACCGCCGGTGGGCGCCACCGGCGGCCCGCTGCTCCGGACGACACCGCGCCCAGGGCCGACCGGGGCTTTTCGCACGGGTTCGCGGTGTCCCGCCGCCCTGTCCGGCATCCGGGGGAATTTTCCCGGCCACCAGCCGCCGGTCCTCGCCTTCCGCACCGCGGACCACGGCCGCTCACCTAGTGTGCTGGTTCATGGACGGGACAATTCTCGACCCGGACGGGGCGCGCGAGCACCTGGCCGCGTGGCAGGGTCGGATCGACCGGATGGCCAGGGACACCGAGGCGATGCGCAGCAGGCTGGAGGACCTGCGGGTGACCGCCAAGGACCCGAACGGGCTCGCGGAGGTGTCGGTCGACTCGACCGGCGCGCTGGTCGACCTGCGGCTCACCGACCGGATCAACCGGGTGGCGCCGGACGTCGTCGCGCGGACGATCATGGCGACGCTCGGCGCGGCGCGGAACACCCTGGCCGACCGGTCCAAGGAGGTCATCGCCGAGACCGTCGGCACGGAGTCCGCGGCGGCGCGGGCGATAGCGAGCAGCGTCGACCGCCACCTCCGGCGCGACTTCGCCGCGGCGCCCGCCGAACCGCCGGTGCGCCGCGCACGCGCCGACGTGGCCGACGACGACGGCCACGGCTCGATCTACGACACCGGGCGGTGACCGGTGGGGTTCAAGGTCGACATCCAGCAGTTGCGGACCCACGCGCAGAACGTGCAGGCGGTCCGGCAGCGCTTCGACGCCGTGCAGGCGGCGAGCGCGCACATCGCGCGGAACGACCAGGCGTACGGGTTCCTGTGCGGGTGGATCGCCGGGGTGCTGGAGGGCAGGCACCAGAAGCAGGACGAGCTGATCGCCTACGTCGCCGAGAGCCTCGACATCGTGTCCCGCGAACTGGAGCTGAGCGCGGACGCCTACGACACCCTGGACAACGACGAGGCCGACCGGCTCACCAAGGTCGGGGTGGTGGAGCAGCCGTGACGGACGGTTCCCTGATCGCCCCGGTGGAGTCGACCCGCGACCCGTGGACCGGGTCCAGCCTCGCCGACGGCATCGAGGACCTGGTCACCGCGATCAAGAGCGAGAACTGGGTGGCGGGCGCGCTCGCAGGCGCGGGGCTGGCGCTGGAGGCGGGCGCCGTGGCGGTGGACCCGTTCAGCACGCTGCTCGCCAACGGGCTGGGCTGGGCCATGGAGTACTTCGAGCCGCTGCGGGAGGCGCTGGACGAGCTGACCGGCCTGCCCGACGTCGTCCGCTCGCACGCGGCGACGTGGACCGGGATGGCGACCGAGCTGACCGCCATGTCCCAGGACCTCGGCAGGCACCTGGAGAACGACCTGTCGGAGTGGACGGGCGGCGCCGCCGACGCCTACCGCGCCCTGATGGTCAACAACGTGGACGCGATCGGCGGGCTGGCCGCGATCTCCACCGGCCTGGCCGCGGCCACCGAGGGAGCGGGCGGGCTGGTCGAGATGACCCGCGAGATCGTCCGCGACCTGATCGCCGACCTGGTGGCCAGGGTGATCGTGTGGGCGGCCGAGGCGCTGCTGGTCGTGACCATCCCGGTGATCGCGGCCCAGATCGTCGCCGCGGTGGTGAAGTGGGCGGGGCGGATCCTCAACTACAGCAGCTCGCTGATCCAGAGCATCACCAACCTCACCCTGCTGCTGGACGAGTAGGCCGGACATGACACCACGATCACGGCGTCCCGGGGGCGGCGGCGGCACGCCGTCGAGCATCTCCGGCGCCCAGCGGAACACCGAGGGCGTCGCGCAGGCGGGCAGGCCCGGCGGCGCGACGGGCGGCGGGCCGAACCAGCCGAACCAGCCGGGGCAACCCGGTTCCCGTGAGGAGTCGAGCAGGCCCGAGTGGCTGCGGCGGCAGATCGAGGCGGGCAACGAGTTCAACCGGCAGCGCGAGCCCTACTACGAGGAGCGGGGCGGCGCGAACGAGGTGCACGTCGAACCGCGGTCGGAGAAGGGCCAGTACCCGCGGGTCGACTCCTACGTGCCGGACGAGGAGATCGTCAGCCGCAAGCACACCCAGCTTGCGGACGTGCAGGAGAGCACCGCGGTCGGCTACCTCCGCGAGCTCGCGAACACCTACGGTCCCGGAACCGTGGTCGCGGACACCCCGAGCAACCGCAGGGACCTCGGCGACGACGCGATCGGACTGCCGATGTCCGGGGACATGATCCTGGAGGTCCCCGTGCAGCAGAACGGCGTTCCCCCTGCTGTTCTCGCCGAGGCACGGCGCCTGGGTATCATTATCAGGGACGAGAACGGTCGCACCTACTGATCCCGAGACCGCAGGCACGGAGACATGGTCAACTACTGCTTCAAGTGGAACCACGCGGACAACGCCCCCGGCGAACCGCTGACCGAGGCCGAGGCGCGGGTCAAGGACGGTGCGGGCGAGGAGTACACGGCGGTCATGCCGCCCAGGCCGGGCGCGGCGTCGCCGACCCTGGTCACCCCGGTGTGGAAGACCGGGGTCGTCGTGGTGACCTTCCTCGACGACCCCGGCCGCAAGGCGACCGAGTACACGTTCATGAAGAAGACCGACGAGAGCCTCTTCCTGGTCCGCGCCCACCTGTGGACCTACCCGAACGACCAGGCGGGCCTGCGGCTCTCCGACGCGTCGGTGCACGAGACCGTCCACTACCGCGAGGACGGGTACGTCAAGCGGGTCGTGAGGAACAAGGTGGAGCACGTCCAGGAGACCGTCGAGTACACCGACGTGCCGGTCGACACCAACTGGGAGCCGGTGCCCCCGTTCGGCGACTACCGCTCGATCGCCCGCTTCGAACGCGACCAGCCGGTGACCGACCGCGTCCCGTGATCGGCTCCCCCGCTCCGCGCGGGGCGGTGGCCGCTCACAGGTTCCGCTTCTGCACGCCGATGTAGGTGACGCGGCTGTTGTCGCCGTCGCACCACGCGGTGCTGTGCGACTGGAGGCCGGGGGCCCGCCACACGCCCTCGCGGAAGTAGTAGGCGCCGTTGGGGCGCCTGCACGTGATGGTGACCCGGAAGAGGCCGTCGCCGCCCGCGCAGTACGCGCTGCCGCCCGCCCCCTGGTTCGAGGTGGTGCAGGCGCTGGGAGCCGCGTCGGCGACACCGGCGAATCCGAGCAGGCCCGCGCTCGCGACGGCGAACGACAGGGCGGTCCTGGTCATCGAGTTCCTCATGGCGCTCCTTCTCCTCGGGCACGTCGAGCGGTGGATCCTCGGGTGGCGGCCGGTCCACGACCTCCGCCGTCGAACACCCACCGTCGCGGAGCCGGGTTCACCGTGCGCCTGATCCGCGTTGAACCCCCTGCTCACGCTCCTCGCAGGGGCAGGTCCCACCCCCGAGCCGGTCGGGGAGGCCGTGGTTCACCCGGTTTTCCGAGCGTTGTCCGAATTTGTGCGGAGTGGTAGCCGGGACGGCGTGCCACTCTCGCGTCGAACAGTGGGCTCCGTGGGAAGTGGACGGTTCGGGAATGCGGGTCGACGATCGACGGCCGCGCTCCCGGCTGCCCGGCGGCGCTCAGATCCCGTGCTCGCGGATCATCGGGGCCATCAGCTCGGCCCGCACCCTCCACAGAGGACGCCGAGCCGTGAGGACGGTGGCGAACAGCAGCAGGTTGCCCAGCACCGCGGTCACGACGACCAGCGGCACGCTCTCGTTGACACCGCCCAGCACCGCTCCGCCGACGGCGACGCCCACGCCCGCCGCGCACAGCGCCGCCGTGCGCACCGGCTCGTCCCAGCGGAACTCCCGCCCGCGCTCGACCTGGTCGACCAGTTCCCGCGAGCGCCGGACGACGTCCCGGTCCGAGGGGCTCAGCTCGGCCAGGCGGTCGGACACCTTCGCGCACTCGACGAACTGGGCGCCGTTGGCGATCTCCGGATCGCCGTCGCGGGTGACCGACCTGGAGACGTCCGCGACCGCGAGCAGGGCGGCCGCGAGCCGGTCCTGGTCCACGGGTTCCGCCTCGGCCCTGGCCACCTCGGCCCAGGTCTCCGCGAGG
Source organism: Umezawaea sp. (assembly GCF_057122925.1). Taxonomy (NCBI): domain Bacteria; kingdom Bacillati; phylum Actinomycetota; class Actinomycetes; order Pseudonocardiales; family Pseudonocardiaceae; genus Umezawaea; species Umezawaea sp. The sequence continues at coordinate 58,777 of NZ_DBNGPQ010000192.1, forward strand.
GTCCACTCGATCCGATTCCGCACTTCTGCCTCCGATTCCCGTTCCAGGAGAAGGGTTCCATGAGCGATCCGCCCGACGCGAACATAGCGGACGACGACGGCCGCGACCGCCGCCCGCGCACACCGGACCGCGAGCGGGGCCGCCGGTCGGCGCTGCCGGGGTCGCTCCGGTTCGCCGCCGCGGTGGCGGCCGTCGGCCTCGTGGTGAGCCTGGGCTCCGGTCTGGGGACGATCTACGTCCCCAGGCTGTGGCCCGCCGCCGCGGGCACCGCTCCGCCGCCGCCCGGCACGTCGACCACGTCGCCGTACCCCGGCTACGACTACCCCACCACGACCACGACCACGACCTCCACCGTCCCGAGTGGACCGCCCGCCGGCTTCTACCGCCACACCGGGCCGCAGGGTCTCGTCACCGTGCTGCCGAACTCGTTCGTGGCGGGCAGCGGCCAGGCCAGGGGGACCCAGGTGGCGAAGGACCCGGCGGACCCCGAGGTGGAGGTGCGCTTCGGCGGTGACGACCAGGGGCCCGCGGGCCTCCTGGAGACGATCACCGCGGCAGCGGACGCCGAGGCGGGCAAACCCGGCTACACGCGGGTGGAGCTGACGAACACCACCCACGGGAACCTCGACGCCGTCGAGTGGGAGTTCGTGAAGCCCACCGCGAGCGGCGCCCTCCGGCAGACCCGCGCGCACTACTGGCGGGTGGGCGGCGTCGAGTACGTCCTGCTCGTCGCGGCGCCGCCGGACCGCTTCCCCGAGGCCGCGAGGATCCTCGCGACGATGACCGACCACAGCGACACCCCCTGAGGAGCGACACCGACGATGGTCCTGGCCGACACGTGGCGGGCTCGGTTCGCCCCGCAGCCCGATCACCACGACCCCGACCGCCACGAGGCCACGCGCCACCTGTGCGCGGCGGCCCACCTCAGCCGCGACTTCGCGGACGCGGCCCTGCGGGAGCTGCTGGTGGAGCCGACCAGGCCCGCCGCGCCCGCGCCGGGCGTCGACTCCGCGGCCGTGCTCACCGAGGCGCTGGCCGCCCGGCTGCGCACGGACGTCGTCGACGTGCTCGTGCTGGTGCTGCTGGGCCTGGCGTTCTACCTCGTCTTCCCGTTGGCGGTGCTGTGGGTCCTCGTGGCGCTGGTGCTGAGCCTGCCGAAGATCATCCGGGTGTGGCGCGACGCGCGGGCCCGCCGGGCGACCGCCGGTCCGGTGCGGCCCGTCCGCACGGGGCTGATCGTCCTCACCGTCACGGCCTCGCTCGGGTCGGTGGCCGACTCGGTAGGTACGGGCGCGGGCGCTGACGACCTCACCGAGGCCGCGTTCCAGGACGTGACCGGCTACGTGCTGCTCGCGGTGGCCCTGGTGGTGCTGCTGGCCAACCGGCTGGTCATCGCCCACCACGTGACCGACCGCTTCGGCCCGCTGAACCACCGGCCCTCGCGGCCCGTCGACCGCGCCCTGCTCCGCCTGTCCCCCACGCTGGCCGCGCGCGTCGAGGAGCACCACGGCACGGGCAGGCGCCTGCGCACCGGGGTGTCCGAAAAGGACGATCTGGTCCCGCTCCTGGTGCACCGGGGCTACAAGCCGTTCGTGGGCGCGGGCGACATCCACGACCCGTGGACCATCGCCGTGCCGCTGGAACGCCGGAGCGACGCCCCGGCCACCACCACCCCCCTCGACACCGCGACGCTGCTGGAGGGCATCACGAGCAAGGTCACCGACCTGCGCGCCGCGCCGCTGCTCGCCCCCAGCTCCAGGCTGGACGCCCTCGGCGTGGACGACTACGTCGTGGTGGACGCGCAGGGCCTGGTGGACAACCTGTCCAAGGCTCCGTCCGCGCACTACCTCAAGGACCCCGGCGTCCAGCCGTACACCCACGTCCCCCGGTCGCACGCGCACGACCTGCGCGACAGTCCGCTCGAGTGGTCCCGCTTCTACCGCCGCTTCTCACTGGTGACCTGGGAGCACGACCTCGTGGTCTCCGTCTTCGTGCACGTGGCGATGGACGAGTCGACCCTCTACCTGGAGTGGACGCCCTGCGTCCTGCGCCCCGTCAACGCCGAGCTGATGGCCGTCGACGCCGAGCCCACGTCCGCGTGGGTGCCGGTGGGCCGCGCCGTCAAGGACCTCGTGCTGCTGCCCGCGAGCGCGCTGTCCCGCGCCCTGCGCCTGGTCGTCCGCCCGCGCGCGCTCCGCCCGGACCGCGGCCGGGTGAACCCGGACCGCTACGGCTCCCTGCTGACCCTGCGCGAGATGGCCGCGGACGTGGAGCTCCGCAGCTACTTCCAGCAGGCCGACGTGGAGCGGTACACCCACCTCCTGCGCACCCGCGTCACCCTCGCCGTCTCGGAGATCCTGCGCACGGCCGGCTACCACACGGCGTCCTTCGACCAGCAGGTCCAGTCGGTCGTCAACACCACCGTCAACACGGTCACCGTCGCCGAGGGCGGCACCGTGACCGGCTCCGTCCTCCAGACGGGATCGCTGAACGGCGACGTGGACATCACCGGCTGACCAGCACGCCAGCCGCCCCCGCCGTCTCCGCGCGAACGGCGGGGGCACGCCGCTCGTCACACGGTGACCTCCGGGCCGCAGAACCCGGTGGCGAGGTTGCAGATGTGGAAGTGCCGGAAAGTGCCCCGCGGCGGGTAGAAGGTCCCGCAGCCGCCCCGCGGGGTGGTGTAGCTGCCTCCCATCTCCTGGCCGGTCACCACGGCGTAGGCGTAGTGCACGCGAGTGGTCGACCCCGACCCGGCGCACGCCGACCCGACGGACGGGTGGACGGAGGCGTTCGATCCGGGAATCGTGGAGGACGCCGCGTGCGCCGTCCCCGTCAACGCCGTCGACGCCGCGCCGAGGCTCAGCAGTGCGACGAGGGCCCCCTTGAGGAGGCCACCACCCACCCGTCCTGAGCGCCACCCACGCGCGGGGCGCACGGCACCGGTGTCCTTCGATCGGCCGTTCTCCTCCATGGTTCTCTCCTCCTCGGTCGGGTACTGGTGGCAGCCGGCGCGACCGCGTCGGGTCAGTAGCAGCCGTCCCACGGACCACCGGCGATCAGCCACACGGAACTGGCTTCGTTGCCCAGCCCCACGCCGTTGCCGGGTTGGCCGTCATCGGACAGGTTCTGCACGGAGCTGTTCGGGTTCACGCAGAACAGGAACCCGCCGTAGTTCACGTCGGCGTACCAGAAACTCGCGTAGTCCGTGCTCGTGGAATTGCTGACGGTTCTGATGTTGTTGTCCGCCACCACGCCGGTGTTGAACGTGTTGTCGCGGAAGTCGGGGTCGCTGGTGAAGAAGCTGATCTTGCCGGTGCCGAACCCGATGTCCCAGCCGCAGTGGTAGCCGGTGGAGCAGTTCGGCCCGGCCCAGGCCTGTGACGTCGGCACGACCAGGGTCGCCGCCACCACGGCCGCGACGGCTCCGACGAACGGGACGGGGTTGCGCATGGTTCCCTCCTCCGTGTCACCCTTCGAGTTCGCGCGGCGCGGAGGCGACCCTCCCACACGGGCACCGGGTGGAACGGGTGCTTCGAACAGGGTCTAAACGCCGTGCGGTCCGACCGGTCGCGACCGCGGTCAGCCGACGGGAACGGAGGTGAGGAGCCGCAGTCCCAACGGCGTGATGAGGTGCGTCGCGACGTTGTCGTGCCGGTCGGTCGTGATGAGCCCGGCACCGCGCAGGACGCTCGTGTGGTGGCTGACGGTGGCCGGGGCGACGCCGACCCGCCGCGCCAGGCCGGTGGTGCTCGTGCCGGTGACGACCGAGCGCAGGATCGTGGCCCTCGTGGTGCCCAGCAGCGCGGTCACGTGGTCGCCGCCGCCGTGTCCACCGGCCAGGAGGCGGGACTCGGGCCGGATCGGGAACACCAGGACCGGGGGCAGCAGCGGGTCCGCGAGGGCCACGGGGTGGTGGACGCAGAAGTAGGAGGGGATCAGCAGCAGGCCGCGGCCGTCGAGGTGCAGGTCGCGGTCGACCGGGTAGTCGACCGCGAGGACCGGCGGCCGCCAGTTCGCGGGCGGCCCGAGCCAGCCCAGCAGCCCCTCCGGGCCCGCCCGCAGGTACCGCTGGATCCCGGCCGCGCACTCGGTGCGCAGCCCGTCGTCGACCACCCGCAGGTGTGGTTCGACCAGCGCTCCGAAGTACACGTGCAGGGACCGCCCCAGGTGTCGCAGCGCCGCCGACTTCCCGCGGGCGAGGTCGGCCAGCCACCCCGACGTCGGACCTCCGGTCGGGTGGAGGCTGCCGACCTCCGCGCGCAGGCGGCGCGGCGGTGTCGACAGAACCGCGTCGACGCACCCGTCGAAGTCGGGCACGTCGGCCGTGGGCGTGAGGAAGTCCGGGAAGTAGCTCGCGTGCGGCGCCACCGCCACCAGGGTCCGCACGGCCGCCCGCAGCTCGCCGTTCCGGCTCGCGCTCTCCCGCACCCGACGGCGCCAGGAGTCGACGGACAGCCCGCCACCCGCGTGCTGGAGGGCCTGGACGCTGCTGACGACCTCCCACAGGAGGTCGACCTCCAGCTTCAACCGCGTCCGCGCGATGTCCGCGTCGGTGAAGTGGATGCGCAGTTGCGGCACGTCGTCCCCCCGGACCCGCTGAACGCGCGGTCGCCCCCCGACCGCACGCCCTGGCTACCGGATTCCCGACCTGCCGGTGCGCGGGTTCCCGGCAGGACCATCCGATAGGAGCAACCAGGGGGCGCACCTGGTCGGCCTAGCGCGCAGGAGCCGCCGGGCGGGGACCAGGACCGGCACGCGCTCAGGTCTCCAGCAGTTCCCGGTCGACGTCGACCCAGCGCATCTCCTGCCCGAGGGCGACGATGTCGTAGCTGAGGTTCAGGAAGTCGACCACCTCGGCCGTCGCGATCACCGCGGTGACCTCGGGCTCCCCACCCGCGCGCAGCCCCAGGGCGAAGTGGTCGGCGTCGCCGCGGGCGATGCTCATGGCGGTGGTCTCGCAGCCGACGAGCAGGCCGTCGTCCAGGCGGTCGCGTTCCACGGTCCACGACCGCGAACCGAGGTCCGTCGTGGTGGACACGGTCACGGCCAGCGGGTCCTCGGTGTCGTAGGCGAAGGTGACGAAGCCGATGGACGCCTCGCCGCCGGACAGCGCCAGTCCGGCGGCCACCGTGGACGTCACCGAGATGTTGAAGGCCATACCAGTCCCTGGGGGTCGGGGGCGGTGCCGAAATTCGATTCAAAACCGTTTCACCAGACTCCCCGATGCCGCGCCGAACCACAAGGGGAGATCGTGGGGACGCCCGCCGCGACGGGTGACCCGCACCACGGGAAGACGTGTCGACCGCCGCCGATCGGGCGTTACCGACCCGGCAGCACCGGGCTCGCGTGCACGGCGTCGAGCACCAGCCGCACGGCCTCGGGCAGCGACGTCGGGCGTCGCGCCGACTCGGGCACCCGAACCTCGGACCAGCCGCTCCCCGCGAGCACGACCACCAGATCGGGGTGCTCGGCCAGTTCCGCGACCGGCACCCGCTCGGCCAGGTCGGCCCGGTGCGCCCACACCACGACGGCCGCGGGCGCGAGCTTGCCGATCGCCTCCCGCAGCGCCTCGGCGGGCACGCGCGCACCGAGGTTCAGCCACGTCTGGCCGCGCTCGGACAACGCGGCGCCGAGCACCTCCAGCGGCAGCGTGTGCAGCTCCTCGGGAGCGCACGCCAGCAGCGCCACCAGCGTCCCCTGCCGGGCCGGAGGCGGGATCTCGCGCAGGGCCTGGAGGATCGCCGAACTGGCGACGTGCTCGACCTCCACCCCCTTGCCCTCGGCGGTGATCCACTCACCCAGGTCGACGAGCATCGGCGTGAAGACGCGCTCCCACGCGAGCACGACCCCGTGCTCGGCGATCAGTCGCGCGGCGATCTCCCGGACCAGGAACGCGTCCAGGCGGTTCGCCGCACGGCGCAGACCACCGCGCGCCATCCGCCACGACGGCACCTCCGCGGGCTCCCCGGCGTCCTCGACGACCGCGGTGCCCTTCTTGGCCATCGCCGCCGCGGCGGCGGACGCGATGCCCGACGCCGTGAGCGCGAGCATCCGCCGCACGCGGTCCACGTCGTCGTCGGTGTAGCGGCTGTGCCCACCCGGCGTGCGGGCGGTCGGCCCCAGGTCGTACCGGTGGCTCCAGGTGCGCAGGGTGTTCGGGGAGATGCCGAGCATGGCGGCCACCGCGCCGGGCGTCCACAACGCCCGGAGCTCGACCCCCTCGGAGGGTGGAACGCTCTCCGCGGTCATCGGTGCTGCTCGAGGGAACGCCCCGCGTCGTGGCCGGACCACGACCGCCGGATCGCCAGTTCGTCGCGCACCCGCGCCCTGGCGACCGGCAGTTCGGCTCGTTCCCCGAACTCCGCCCGAAGGGCCTGCACCAGCCTGGCACGCACGGCACGACCGTACAGGTCCCCCGCTTCGGCGGGGACGAAGTTCTCCCGCAGGAGGCGCCACGCCGTGGCCTCCGCGCGACGGCGTGGCGCGCACGTCACCACGACGTGCCACACCAGGCGGATCATCCGGTCCTCCAGACCGGTCATGTCCGCCTGTGCCGCTCCGAGATGATCGCGCGCAGCTCGCTCTCGCCCAGACCACCCCAGATCCCGTAGGTCTCCTCGATCGTCAGCGCGTGCGCGCGGCACTCGACCATGACCGGGCACCGGGCGCACAGCTCCTTGGCCCGCGACTCGCGCCGCTCCCGAGCCGAACCCCGTTCGTTGGGGGTGTGGAAGAACAGGGCGCTGTCCACGCCTCGACACAGACCGGAGAGCTGCCAGTCCCACGACTCGGCGACCGGCTTGGGCAAACGCGACAATTCGGGCATAGGTCCCACGTTCCTCGGCTGCGGGGTCACGGTGATCAGACCCTACAACCGTTTCAGAACCGTTTCAACTTGAGCCAGCACCATCGGGTGAATCGACCGCCCGCGGGCCCCCGGTCGTGGTGCCGGACAGTTCCCCGCACCGCGTCGTCCAGCGACTCGGCGCCGCGCTCGGCGTGCTCGACGACGACGTACCCGGTGGTGGAGGCGCGCCGACGACGGGGAGCTACGGGACCGGCGCTCCGGCGCACGTCCCGGTGCCGGTCCTGCCGGTGTCGAAGAAGGTGACCGCCGACTCGGCGCACGGCAGGCTGGACAGCGACCCGTGGGCGTCGTCCTCGACGGTCAGCACGTCACCGCCGACGAGCGCCCGCACCTCGTGCGTCCACGGGTACGGCGTCACCGGCTCGTACCGGTGCCCGACGAGTTGCAGCGGACTCGCGCCGCGACCGAACCGCACCGCCTCCGCGTCCCTCGGCCAGCCGACGCAGCGGCGCTCGTAGGCCGGGTACCCGCCCGCCACGGGGTAGCGGGCCACGCGTTCGGCGCGGTGCCGCGCCACCGAGGCGAAGTCGCGCGGGCTGTCGGAGGTGTTGCACAGCAACGCCGTCTGCGCGAACACCCACGACCGGTACCGGTCCACGTCCCACCCGAACCCGCCGTTCGCACCGGCCCGCACGGCGGTCGTGCCGCCCTCGGCGAGCACGGTCAGGCGTGCCGCGAGATCGGCCCACTCCCGGCGGGGGTTGGCCAGCATCATGCTCACCGTCGTCCCGTCGACGACGGTGCCGTCCGGCGCGGTCCTCGGGTGTTCGGTCAGCTCCGCCCGCAGGTCCAGCAGCCGCCGGGACACCGCGTCGGTCGACGCGCCGAGCCCGTACACCCCGTGGCGGGCCGCGATCCACTCGGAGAACAGCCGGAACGTCTCCTGGCCCGCGGCGGCCTGCCCGTCGTCCATCGCGGTCGTGCTCATCGTCGGCGTCAGGACGGAGTCGAGCAGCATCCCGTCGACGTGGCGGTCGAACAGCGTCCGGTACGCGGCGCCCAGCGCCGTCCCCCACGACACCCCGTAGAACCCGATCGTCCGGACGCCCAGCGCCTGCCGGACCCGGTCCAGGTCGCGGGCGACGTTCGTGGTCGTGAGCGACGCGGCGAGCGCGGGGTCCCGGTCGAAGCACGCCCGGTTGTGCTCGGCGGTGCGCCGGGCGCGTTCCTCGTCGGGCAGTCCGGGCTCGACCTCCTCGTCCGGGCAGTCGACGGTGGTGCTGTACCCGACGCCGCGCGGGTCGAAGCCGACCAGGTCGTGCCGCTCCCCGATCCCGGCCGCCCGGCTCTCGGCGATGTCGGCGGGCATCGTCGTGCCGGGGTGCCCCGGCCCTCCGGGGTTGAACACCACGACGCCCTCGCTCCGACCGACGGCCCGGATCCGGCTCACCGCGATGTCGATCGTCCGACCACCGGGATCCGCGTGGTCCAGGGGCACCGCGACCGTCGTGCACTCCGACCGGCGGTCGGCCTGGTCCCAGTCCTTCGCGACGTCGGCGCACGGCCTCCAGGTCAGCCGGGTCCCCCCTGCCGACGCCGGGGCGGCCACGAGCGGTACCACCGATACGGCGACCAGCAGCGACGTGACGAGTGTTCGACGGCTCATTCCCCGATGATCGCGAGCGATCCCGTCCCCGTGCGTCCTCCCCTGGTCGCGGACCGACTACGACCTCGGGAGGACGGGACGCCGTCAGCCCGTCTCGCGCACCACCAGCCGGTGCGGGGCGATGACGCTGCGCGGGGACGTCGACCCGGAGGTCAGGAGGTCCAGGGCGAGTTCGGCGATCCGGTCCTTGTCCGGGGACACCGTCGTGAGCGCCGGAACGCTGAACCGGCCGTCCTCGACGTCGTCGAAACCCACCAGCGCCACCGATCCCGGCACCGCGACACCGCGGTCAGCCGCCGCCCGCAGCGCGCCCAGCGCCAGTTCGTCGGTGAAGCAGAAGACCGCGTCCGGCGGGCGGGGCGAGTCCAGCAGCCGCAGCATCGCCTCGTGGCCGTCGGCGCGGTGCAGGCGCCGCACGGGCACCTCCAGGTCGGGGTCGGCGGGCAGCCCCGCCCCGGCCAGCGCGCTCCGGTACCCGGCGAGCCGCTGGCGCGCGGTCGCGTTCAGCGACCCCGGCTGGACGCCCACCGCCGCGATCCGCCGCCTGCCGCGCGCCAGCAGGTGCTCGGTGGCCTCGCGCGCCGCCGCCACGTTGTCGATCACCACGTGGTCGACGCCCGCCGTGCCGTCGTGCTCCCCGAGCAGCACCAGCGGGACGGTGTCGGTGCGGGAGGCCAGCTCCGCCGGGGCCACCCCCCACGGGCTGAACAGGACGCCGTCGACCAGCTGGCCGCGCCGCCCGTGCAGCAGCTGGGTCTCGCGCTCGGCGTCACCGCCGGTCTGGTCGATGAGCACCGTCAGGCCCCTGGCCTCGGCGACGCGCACGGTCCGCGCCGCGAGTTCGGCGTAGTAGGGCGAGTCGATCTCCGGGATCACCAGCGCCACGAGACCGGTCCGGCCGCGCCGCAGCGTGCGGGCGGCCATGTTGGGCCGGTAGCCGAGGGCGTCGATGCTGGCCTGCACCCGCTCCCGCGTCGCGGGCGCGACGTAGCGGAACTGGTTGACCACGTTGGACACCGTGCGCACCGACACCCCGGCGTGCTCGGCCACGTCCCGCAGCTTCGGGTTCATCGTCGTCCTCCCCCACTCCGTGGCAGCATAACTCTTGCAACGTGGCATGCCACGTTGCAAACTGGCCGGGACACGCTGCCGCGCCACACGGAGGCCGACATGACCGCGCACCCCACCGCTCTCCCCGCCGCGGAGGTCGCGGCGTTGACCGCCCGCCTCCAGGAGGACGGCATCATCGGCCTGCCGGAGGCGTTCAGCCGCGACTGGGTGCGGCGGCTGGGCGAGGACGTCGACGCGGCGTTCACCGAGGCGCGGTCGCGCCCGGACGGCGCGGTCGGCCGCGGCCCGAACCGCTACTACGTCGAGATCCACCCCGAGCAGCTGAGCGGCTTCGCCGACCTGGCCTCCCACCCGTGGATCACCGCCGTCGCGGAGGCCGTGCTGGGCCCGGACTACCGGATCGTCGAGGTCGGCTTCGACGTCCCGCTCGCGGGCGCGGTCGACCAGCCGTGGCACCGCGACTTCCCCACGCCGGAGGAGACCTCCCGCCACCGCAGGCTGAACTCGCTCGCCGTCAACGTGACCACCGTCGACACCGAACCGGACATGGGGCCGTTCGAGATCGCGCCCGGCACGCACTGGGACGACGGCGGCGCGTTCGAGCACGGCATGTTCCCGCCGAAGGACGCCTACCCGCGCTACCGCGAGCTGGCCGTGCGCAAGTTCCCGCGGATGGGCGACATCTCGATCCGGTCGGCGCTGACCGTCCACCGCGGCACCGCGAACCACTCCCCGAAGAGCCGCCCGGTCCTCGTCCTGGGCCTCGACGGGCCGGGAGCGGGCAACAGCGCCCGCCACGACACCGCCGTGACCCAGGACTTCTGGGCGTCACTTCCCGACCAGGTCCGCGCCCACCTCGACTGCCCCGTCGTCGACACCCTGCGGCCCATCACCCAGAAGCACACGATCGAGGGACTGGTGATGGGCGCGTCCGACTCCTGACCTCAGATCGACCGCAGCACCCGCACGCGGTCGGCGACGGCGCGCCGGGCCACGTCGGAGGTGAAGGCGATCGAGTCGAACTCGTGCGGGGCTCCGGGGTGCAGGTGGAACTCCACCGGCACGCCCGCGCGGCTCAGCGTCGTCGCGTAGGCGAGGTCCTCGTCGCGGAAGACGTCGAGCTGGCCCACCTCGATGTAGGCGGGCGGCAGGCCGGTCGCGTCCGCGATCCGGGCGGGCGCCGCCGTGGCCGGGACGTCGGGCCCTCCGGCGGCCTCGCCGAGCAGCGCGGGCCACGCGGTGCGGCTGTCGTCGTAGGACCACAGCAGGTAGGGCTCGATGTGCGGGTCGGGCGTGGTGGTGCGGTCGTCGAGCATCGGCATGACCAGGATCTGCCTGGCGATCCCCGGACCGCCGCGGTCGCGGGCGAGGATCGACAGCGCCGCCGCGATGCCACCCCCGGCGCTGTCGCCCATCACGCCGATCCGGTCGCGGTCGAGGCCCCACTCCGGAGCCCGCTCGTGCAGCCAGCGCAGCGCCGCGTAGGCGTCCTCCAGCGGCGTCGGGAAGGGGTGCTCGGGCGCGCGGCGGTACTCCACCGACAGCATCGGCACCCCGCTGGCGGACACGTACCGGGAGACCGGCCCGTCGAACAGGTCGACGTGGCCGAAGATGTAGCCGCCACCGTGGAAGAACAGCACGGCGGGTCCCGGCGCCGCCCCCTCCTTGGCGTACCAGCGCACCGTGATCCGCGCGCCGTCGTCGGTCGTCACGCGGTGGTCGCCGCGGGTGACGTCGGCCGGGATCGGCTGGGCCGTCCCCGCCGCGCCGATGATCGGCTCCCACAGCGCGCGCCGCGCCGCGACGTCACCCACGGCGGGCGGGACGGCCTCGGCCATCGCGCCGGCCATCGGGGCCAGCGCCCGCGCGATCTCGGGGTCCAAGCTGAGTGGCACGATCACTGCCCTTCGGGATCGGACGGGGTGTCAGGCACCGGGAACGAGGACGACGACCTTGCCCGGCAGGCCGCCCGCGGCGGCCTCGGCGTGCAGGGCGGGCAGCTCGGCCAGCGGGACCCGGCGGGCGATCTCGACCCGCAGCTCGCCGCCGTCGACCAGCGCCACCAGCCGCGCGAGCTGCTCCGCGTCGCCGCGGACGAACAGGTTGACCCCGCGCACGCCGCGCCCCTCGTCCGTCGGCGCGGGCATCCACACGGTCGTGTTCACCACGACGCCGCCGGGACGGACCAGGTCGGTCAGCGCGGCCAGGCGCTCCGGGTCGACCGGGGCGAGGTTGAGCACGACGTCGACCGGCTCGGTCACCGCCGCGGTCACCTCGACGGAGGTGTGGTCGACGACCTCGTCGGCACCGGCGTCCTTGACCGCCGCGGCACTGCGCGGACTGGCGGTGGCGACCACGTGCGCCCCGGCCCACCGGGCCAGCTGCACGGCGTAGCCGCCGACCGCGCCACCGGCGCCGTTGACCAGCACCCGCTGCCCGGCCTCCAGCCCGCCGTGGTCGAACAGCGCCTGCCACGCGGTCAGCCCGACCAGCGGCAGCGCGGCGGCGTCGGCCAGCGGGAGGTCGCGGGGGGCGGCCGTGAGCAGGTCGGCCCCCATCAGGACGTACTCGGCCGCCGCGCCGTCCTCCACCATCGGCAGGAACCCGACGACCGGCGCACCGATCTCCAGGCCGGTCACGCCCTCGCCCAGCGCGTCGACCGCGCCCGCCACGTCGCGGCCGGGGGTGTGCGGCAGCGCCACCGGCATCGGGCCGCGCATGCCGCCCGCGCGGACACCGGCGTCGATGGGGTTGAACGACGTCGCGGCGACGCGGACGCGGACCTGACCCGCGCCGGGGGTGGGCTGGTCGACGTCCTCGTAGCGCAGGACCTCGGGATCACCGAAGTCGTGGAAGCGCACTGCCTTCATCAGGGGGTTCACCTTCGTTCGAGAAGTGGTGTCGTGCGGCAGGCTCCCGGTCCTCGACGCGGGTGAGCGGTCACCGGTGACGACCGGCGACCCCGGCACCGCGGCCGTCAGCGGCGAGGGCGGAGGACGGAGCTGGTGCCGCCCATCCTGCGGCGCGGCGCTGCCCGGTCTCCACGTCCCGCGGTGCCCACCGGTGTCCGACGGGGTCCACCGGCGCGTCCCATGGCCTACGTTCGGTCATCGAGGCGGAGGCCGGGTCGGAGGAGGGGAACGCGGAGTGGGTGCGACGGGACTGGCGGACAGGCTGGCCGCAGCGCGAGCGGGCGCGCTGGTGGGCCGGGGGTCGGAGCGCGCGGTGCTCGACCGGATGCTCTCGGGAGCGGCGGACGCCCCGCTCGTGGCGTACCTGCACGGTCCCGGCGGCATCGGCAAGTCCTCGCTGCTGCGCCACGCCGCCCGGCGGGCGGAGACCGCGGGCCGCCGCGTGGTGCACGTCGACGCGCGGTTCCTCGACGCGGACCCCCGCCGCATCGAGGAGGCCGCCGCGCTGGCGTGCGTCGAGCCGGGCACGGTGCTCCTCGTCGACTCCTTCGAGCACTGCCAGCCGCTCGAACCGTGGCTGCGCGACACGTTCCTGCTGCGGCTCGCCGAGGGCGCGCTCGTCGTGCTGGCGAGCCGGGTCGCCCCCGATCCGGAGTGGTCGCTCGATCCGGGGTGGACGGAGCTGTTCGCCGAGCTGGTCGTGCGTCCGCTCGACGCAGCCCAGTCCGACGCCCTGCTCGCGGCCCGCGGTGTCGCCGAGGAGCGGCGCCCCGCCATCGTCGCCTTCGCCGGGGGCAGCCCGCTCGCGCTCTCGCTCGCCGCGTCCGTCCCCGCGGCGGCGCTGGGCGCGAGTCCACTGTGGAAGCCCACCGGCGACGTGCTGACCACCCTGGTGGAGCGGCTCGTGGGCGAACTGCCGAGCACCGCCCACCGACGTGCCCTCGAGGTCGTGGCGCAGGCGTACGTGACGCGGGAATCCCTGCTGCGCGCGGTGCTGGGCGACGAGGACACCGCGACGGTGTTCCCCTGGCTGCGCCAGCTGCCCTACATCGAGGCCACGCCCGAGGGGCTGCACCCCCACGACGCGGTGCGGGCCACGCTCGCGGCCGACCTGCGCTGGCGGGACCCCGAGCGCTACGAGGACGTGCGCGTGGGGGTCTCGGTCGCGTGCCTGCGCGCGGTGCGCGGCGCCTCGGAGGACGACGCGCTGCCGCGCGTCGCGGAGTGGATGTTCCTCTTCCGCGACCAGGGCACCCCGGACGACCTGTACGACTGGCGGGCCCACCCCCACGTCGAGGACACGCCGCTGAGGCCCGACGACGTGCCCGACGTGCTGCGCATGGCGGAGGACGCGGAGGGCTCCGCGTCCGCGAGGGCGGTCGCGCACTGGGTGCGCCGCCAGCCGCGGGGCTTCCGCGTCTACCGCTACTCGGGCTCCTCCGCACCCGTCGCGTTCATGGCCGTCCTGCGGTTGGAGGCACCGCTGCCCGAGGACCTGGCCGAGGACCCGCTGATCGCGTCGCTGTGGGACTTCGTGGAGTCGGTCGCCCCGCTGGGTCGGGGTGAGCACCTGGGCATCCGCCGCTTCGCCGTGCAGCCCGGCCTGCACCAGCGGCCCTCCCCCCTCATGGACCTCGTCAGCAGGCGCACGATCGCGGACGAGATGAGGACCCGCGGTCGCGCGGTGACCTTCACCGTCTTCGAGGACGCCGAGCGCTGGAGGGACTACCTGGCCAAGGCCGGGCTGCTGGAGGTCGTGGCGGTGGACGTCGACGGGCGCGAGCAGCACGTCTTCGGTCGCGACTGGCGGCGGCAACCCGTGGAGGAGTGGGTGGAGCACCGGGCCCGCGCGGTGGCCGAGCCCGTGGCCGGGTGGCCGGGAACGCCTGCTCCCGGTGGCGCGGCCGACGACCTGCCGCGGGCCGTGTTCGAGGAGGGCGTGGTCGAGGCGCTGCGCACGTGGCGGGCTCCTCGGGAGTTCGCGACCAGCGTCCTGCTGCGCTCGCGCCTCGTGCCCGGGGGGTCGGCCGATCCCGTGGCGGACCTGCGCGGAGCCGTCACCGCCGCCCTGGACGCGCTCCAGGTCGACCCCGCGGGCGTGAAGGCGCACGAGGTGCTGACCGCCACCTACCTCTCGGTGGCGCGCACCCACCGGGCGACCGCCCGACGGCTGGGCGTGCCCTACGGCACCTACCGGCGCCACCTCGCGGCGGCCAAGGAGCGGCTCGTCGAGCAGCTGCTGGGCCACGGGGCCGCGGGGTGAGGCCCCGTCAGGACCTGTCGACCGCGGCCGACAGGTTGGCCTCGACCGCGGCGAGCGCGTCCAGCAGGGGCGCCAGCGTGGTCGGGGGCAGGTCGCCGACGGTCGCCGCCTCCAGGTCGCGCCACATCCGTTCGATCCTCGCCCGCACCGCGTCGCCCGCCGAGGTGGAGGACACCAGGGTGGCGCGGCCGTCGTTCGGGTCGGGTGCCCGCTCGACCAGGCCCGCCTTCTCCAGTCGCTGCACCATCCTCGTGATGGTCGCCGAGTCGGAGTCCAGCACCGCGATCAGCTCCGTCTGGCGCACCGGACCGGAGTCCCACAGGTGCATGAGGAGCAGTTCCTGGCCGCGGTGCAGGCCGAGGTCGCGCAGGAGGTGACCCGCCAGCATCCGGTGCAGCCGGACCACGCGGAACAGCGCGTGGCTGACGGGTCCGCGCCGAGCGGCGCCGGGGACCTTCCGCGCACCTCGTTCTCGTTCTCGTTCTCGTTCTCGTTCTCGTTCTCGTGGCACGGGTCCATGCTCCCCGTCCTCTCGGGCGGGAGCGACCTCGCCCCGGTGGTCCAGCTCACAACCGGCCTCGGAATTCTGCGGCAACTTACCTGTTTAACTAGGTAAGTTGCCGCACGGGCGCGGCGACACCACCGAGGAGTGCTTCATGAGCGACAAGAAGATCATCGCCGTGCTGGGGTCGACCGGTGCGCAGGGCGGCGGTCTGGTCAGGGCCGTCCTGGACGCCCCCGACGGCCCGTTCGCCGTCCGCGCCATCACCAGGGACGCGAGTTCGGCGAAGGCCCGCGCGCTGGCCGACCTGGGCGCCGAGGTCGTGGAGGCGACCCTGGAGGACGAGGGCTCGCTCCGGGCCGCGTTCGAGGGCGCCCACGGCGTCTACGTGGTGACCAACTTCTGGGAGTCCATGTCCGCGGACGTCGAGCTGGCGCAGGCGGCGACGGCCGCGCGCGCCGCGAAGGCCGCCGGTGTCGCCCACGTCGTCTGGTCGACCCTGGAGGACACGCGCGAGGTCATCCCGGTGTCCGACCCGAGGGTCCCGGTGCTCCAGGAGCGCTACACCGTCCCGCACTTCGACGCCAAGGCCGAGGCGGACGCGTTCTTCCGCGACTCGGGCGTCCCCACCACCTACCTGAGGACCACCTTCTACTGGGACGGGTTCACCCAGGGCTTCGGCCCCTCGCGCGGCGAGGACGGACGGCTCGTGCTCACGCTGCCGATGGGCGAGGCCAGGCTGGCGGGCATCGCGGCGGAGGACATCGGCCGCACCGCGTACGGCGTGTTCGCCGCGGGCGACGAGTACGCGGGCAAGACCGTGAGCATCGCGGGCGAACACCTGACCGGCGCCGAGTACGCCGCCGCGTTCGCCGACGCGCTGGGCGAACCGGTCGACTACCGACCGCTCGGGCACGACCTGTTCCGCTCGCTCGGACTGCCCGCGGGCGACGAGATCGGCAACATGTTCCAGTTCTACGTGGAGGGTGAGCGCGACTTCGTCGGTTCCCGCGACGTGGCCGCGACCCGCGCGCTCAACCCGCGGCTCCAGGACTTCCGCGGCTGGCTGAGCGAGCACGTGGACGCGGTCAGGCCCGCGTGACGCGGCGGGCGCGGGTCCGCCGTGCCGCGGCACGGCGGACCCGCTGACGGTTCGTCGAGCGGTGCCCGTCCTCAGATGCCGCAGCTGGGCGCGGACCAGAACTGGCCCGACCTCAACGCGGTGTGGACGTGGTCGTCGTGGCCCGCGTAGCCGGGGCCGAGGATCTCGGTGAAGCCGTGGTTGCGGGCCTGCTTGGCGAGCGCGCAGAAGCCCTGCACGCCCGCGCCGAGGTCGGCCGCGTCGCCGTACATGTGGCGACTGGTCGCCGAGCCGCCCACCGCGCTGTTGCAGGACACGCTGCGGAAGCCGCCGTTGACCGTCAGGGGCCGGTCGCCGAGCGCGTGGCGCAGCGCCTCCAGCTTCCACATGGTGACGAGCGCGTTGGCCCTGGCCTGCGTGGCCGACACCTTGCCGCCGGACCAGTCGGAGTTGCAGCGGTTCAGCTCGCCGTAGGTGAAGTGGACGGGCGTGCAGTCGTCGTCCTGGAGCGCGTAGAGCTTGCTGAACGTGGCCGGGCCCGCGACACCGTCGGCCGCGAGGCCGTAGGCCTGCTGGAACCGGACGACAGCGGACCGCGTCGCCGCGCCGAACTGGCCGTCGAGGCCGATCACCGCGCCGTAGCCGGGGTATCCGGACACGCGGATCTGGAGCTGGCGCACGTCTTCGCCGCTCGCGCCCTGGGAGAGCGAACGGTTCCAGGTGTAGCACCCGTCCATGGCGTGGACGTCGTCCTGCGTCACGGGTCCGGGGTCGGCGGTCGCCGTCCCGGTGAGGGTGAGGAAGCTCGCGAGCAGCACGAGCAGGATCCTTCGCACCATTGTGGAACACCTTTCGGGGCAGGGGTGAAGGTGACCTCCCGGAGGGTGTCGGAGGGGTCCGGGCCGGGTCAATGGATCGCGGAACGACACTTCGGCCGAAGTGC